>CAZGSG010000004.1:0-34572 GCA_964528095.1 uncultured Terrimonas sp. | reverse complement strand
AAAACAGTGTCCCTATCAGCGACGACCTTTTCACATCAGTGAAAAATCTCCTTTGCTCTTTATTTTAAACACTAATAAATGTATAAATAGCAGGCTGTTCCTTAGCTCATTTACTCCTTAGCTCTGTGTGAAAGCTATCGCTGTATTGGTGATGCGGGAACAACAAGAACAATTCCTCAAAATCACAAGAATACTCTTTTATACACACACCCCCTATTTCAGTAATTCAAATACAAAACTCTCTCCGGGTTTTATCTCAAAATCAGCCATCACAATAATTTTCCCGGTCACCACATCCTTCAATTTATTAAACCCGGTAGTCCTTTCTGCAAATGCTGACCAATCTGGTTTCATCGCCTTATCACTGGTACTTGCAATCACCATTACCGTTTGTTTAGCATCATACCGGAAATATGTATACACGCTGTTCTTTGGAATGAACTGCATGGTCTTGCCGGTGGTGATAGCGGATGAAGTTTTTCTGAACCTGGCCAGTGCCGAAATATAATTATAGGCTTCGTTCTCTTTCTCATTCCTGCCGGCTGCTGTAAATTTATTCTTTTCATCATTGGCCCAGCCACCCGGAAAATCTTCTCTTACCATTGCATCGGTGGTCGTTTTTAGATTTTTCATGAGCACTTCTGTTCCATAATACAGCTGAGGGATGCCGCGCAAGGTCAACAGCCAGTTAATACCCATCCTCAGTTTTTGCCAATCTTCTTTTACGGTAGAAAAGATGCGATCCATATCATGATTATCGAGGAAGATGCAATTATTCATGGCATTCTTATACACCACGTCCTGCGTCAATGTCATGTACAGTTTGTTCACTCCTTCCGTCCATCCCTGCGCGAGGTTCATTCCCGACAGCATGGCGAAACAGGTCTGGAAATCGATCACGCCATTGGCATTGTGTTTAAAAGGAGTATTAATGTTATTCTGTGTGAAATAAGCGTTTCCTACAACAGAGTTAACCCAGGCTTCGCCAAAAACGGTGATCCCGGGAAATTCGCGGTAAAGCGCCGTATTTACTTTATTCAGAAATTCTTCATCGCAATATTTATACGTATCCACTCTCCAGCCGTCAATTCCGAATGTCTCGGTAGTCCAGATAGCATGTTGTATAAGATAAGTAGCCAGTAATGGATTACGTTGGTTCAGGTCAGGCAGGTGATCTACAAACCAGCCATCCAGCATGATCTTTTTATCATAAGCAGATCCATACGGATCAAATAATGTTTCCTCCCGATGATTAGGACCTGTAAACTCCGGCCAGTTGTTGAGCCAGTCTTTTGAAGGTGGGTCCAGTACAAACCAATGTTGTTTGCTCACATGATTATATACGGCATCCTGGATGATCTTCATCCCTTTTTTATGTGCAGCATTACAAAGAGATAAATAACCATCATTCCCACCGAGCCGTTTATCCACCTGGTAATGATCAGTAAACCAATAACCATGGTAGCCTGCTACATCATTACCAAATTCATGCATCAGTGACACATTATTTTCAATAACAGGCGTCATCCAGATAGTGGTTACGCCAAGTTGTCCAAGATAATCCAGTTGATTTTCCACGCCTTTGAAATCTCCGCCATGGCGTGAGAATTTATTACCGCGGTCACTGGTCTGGTCCCTGTACTCGTTTATTACATCATTGGAAGGATCACCATTAGAAAAACGATCAGGGATCATGAGATAGATAAAATCCTTTGCGCTCACGCCCTGTGTCCTGGTCTTTCCGTCCTGGCTATTGCGGGCCTCAAGCGTGTAGTCGATCTTTACTTCCTGGCCTTTCGCGCCAAAGCTGAGAGTTCGTTTCCCCGGTTTCGCGTTTTTGTCAATCACAAGGTCAAGAAATACATAATTGGGATTCTCCACGCGTTGAATGCGTTTGAGAATGATACCATCGGCCCACCGGGCTCCCGCGGCCGGAAGCTTATATTGGGGAATCTTCGTGGCAATATTCTCGCCGTGCACCATCACCTGCAGGTTAGGATCTTTCATACCTACGAACCAGTTACTGGGATATACATTTTGTGCTGAAGCGGGCAGGCAAAAAACCAGCAGTACAAAAAACTGTATCAATATATTTTTCATATAACTATATTGCTCTTTGTTCATCAATTTCCATTTTAATTAATTCTTCTTCGGAGGGTATCTTATTTTCTTTTACAAAAAGGTAACAAAGAATAGCCGCGATAATAAAAAGAAAGCCTCCTAATTGTATGGCGAGCAGCCTGTCATTGTGTAATACACCATTCATTACATGCTTGAATCCCAGGGAAGCAATGATCTCCGGCAACACTATAAAAAAGTTGAATATCCCCATGTAAATACCAATCTTATTTCTGGGCAAACTTCCACTCAGCATGGCGTAGGGCATCGACAGGATGCTGGTCCAGGCAATACCAACACCAGCCATACACACATACAACATGTATTTATCATGCACCCAGCTTACACTGATCAAACCTGCCGCTCCGCAAAGAAGACATAGGGAATGTGTTAATTTTCTTCCCAATTTATCCGCTATGGCAGGAAGCAGGAACGCAAAAGCAAAAGTGACAACGTTATAAAAAGCCAATGTCAGTCCTGCAAAATCAGCGCCTTCCGCATAAACCGGGTCGTTGCTGTCCTTTCCTCCGAATACATTGATCGCAACGGCGGTGGTATAATAAAACCACATCAGGAATAATCCGGGCCAGGTAAAAAATTGCACCAGCGCTACTCTCTTCATCTGGGAAGGCATATTTTTTAATGCATGGAATATTTCCCTGAACCCCGCGCCAAATCCCTTGTTGGATTCTTTGACCTTATCACGATAGTTAAGATCTTCCGGCGGATATTCTTTACTGGTGAAAACAGTATATAAAACAGCTGTAAGAAAAAAGAACGCGCCTATATAAAAAGACCAGCGAACATTTTCCGGTATAACACCGGCTACCGAAGTGTTGGATGAGTTAAAAACATTACGCATGATCCAGGGTAAAGAAGAGGCGATACTTCCTCCCAGTCCGATCATCAGGCTTTGCATGATAAATCCCCGGTTGACCTGCGAATCGGGAAGCTTATCTGTAACAAATGCGCGGAATGGCTCCATAGCGATATTACCGCAGGTATCCAGTATCCATAATAAACCAGCAGCCATCCATAATGCACTGCTCCAGGGCATGAACACAAGGGCTATAGAACTCAAAATTGCGCCAAACATAAAATAAGGCCTTCTTCTGCCCCATTTCGGATGCCAGGTCCTGTCACTTAAATAACCGATAATAGGCTGAACAATTAAACCCGTGAGTGGAGCAGCTAAAAATAAAAGAGGAACATCATCGGGATTGGCGCCAAGGTTCTCATAGATACGCCCCATATTGGCTCGCTGAAGGTCCCATCCGAACTGGATGCCGAAAAAACCAACGCTCATGTTAATAATCTGTACAAGACTTAACCGGGGCTTAACGCCTGAATAAGTAGATGACATAGCAATCGTTTTGGTCAATAATGAAACGGTAAGATAAGACCTTTATGTAGAAAGTACACAATAATTGGGAAAAAATATCCCTTTCAAATAGCAGCAAAAAGCCGGGGATCATACTGGTCAACCCAATATTCCCCGGCCTTAAACTCACCGTTCTTCTCTTATGCGGGATTACCCCTTTGTAGTTTTCTTAGTTGATCACACTCAGCTTTTGTATGTACTCCGCATCTCCATTCACCTGTTTTACCTTTAACATGTACAGTCCCTTGCCAACTGTTTTCAACGATAAATTAATGACGGAAACACTGGCATATTTCTGATGGATCAGTCGCTGACCATTCATATTCATCAAACTGATCTCTGCTCCCGATCTCCACTCCTGTGGTATTTCGATATTCACCTGGCTACTGGCCGGATTGGGGAAAATGACAAGCTTGCTATTGCGCACATTCCAGTTGAGTGATACTATATTGCTGTATTTGTATTTCGCATCAATATCAACCATCTTCAGGCGATAAAAATTGCGCCCGGTAGCAGGTGCCTCATCTTTAATACCATAATTATTAGCACCCGTACCTATTGCTTCCACTCTATGCCATGATGAAAAATCTCTTCCGTTCAGTGATTTTTCTATTAGAAAATGGGAAACATTGTCTTCATTGGCCGTTCTCCAGTTCAGTTCGATCCCATTACCAGTGCGGGTGCCATCGAAACCAAGCAGGTCAAGCGGCAGTCCGATATTGCTGGCACAACGCGTAACAACTATATCATCCAGCACATAATCATTACCACAAACAACGGTGCTTTCATTATTGACATTTATCCGGATGCTATCGTATGGCGAAGTTGGTGTAGTGAAACTGATACCGATCTTCCGCCAGTCCGGAGATGCCGTTGGTGATCCAAAATGAAAAACAGAAGAACTGGCCAGTACGGACCAGGCCCCTGCAGCTTTCACCTCTACTCTTAAGCTGACATAGATATCCGGATCATTGCCAGGCATTGTGCACCTGCCGGGCACAAGTATATTCATCACCCATGCGCTGAAGAAATGCAGGTTGCCCTGTCCCAGTAAAGAAGAGGAGATCTTATCACGATAAGTAATACCCGCAGGTTCCCTGTCATTGACCAGCATCATCAGCCCATTTGCGTTACCTGTATGATCCGTTACCGTATACCAGTCATTTGCAGGTTCATGCAGGCTGGAAGTAGACGTAAGCGTATAGATCTTTTCGGGATTCATATTTCCAGTGCCCCTGTACTCCAATTCCGGTACCTGTTCTGTTGTCAACGGGGAGACAGCAGGTCTGGGGCCCGCACCGAATGTTTGATTATATATCGGTGTTGGATCAGGAAAAAGACATTGAGCAAATGAGTTTGTGGAAATTGATAAAACAATTAAAATAAGGAGCGCAGAACCTAGCCTGCGTGCAGCAGCAGTCGTATCCATGTTTGGTTATTAAAATTTAAAAAATAGGGGATACGAAAAAAGCTGCTTTCAGAGGATCGGGAGATATTGTATAGACGAAAATATGGCGGGAAGGTTTCCCGCCATCATAAATTATCATTTATTAATTAAAATTTTTCGACCGGGATTTGTGGAAACGTTTGCGTAATAGATTCTGAACGATGAACCCTGAACTTAGTTCCCGGGTTTATTGTTTAGATAACGTATCCATTAGGAATGATCGCCCCTTTTTTGACAACGACGATACCGTCTTTGATGCCATATAAAGGATGATCGCCGTTTGGAAGATGATCACCGCCATTAATACGTACATCGTCCCCTATCCGGCAATTCTTATCAATTATTGCATTTTTTATATAGCAGCGATTACCAATACCAAGTGGTGGTATACCCTGGGCCTGTGCTTCATTGATGTCTGCGATCGTTTCATAATAGTCATTCCCCATCATATAACAGCTCACAATAGTGGAGCCATGCCCCACCCGGGACCGGATACCTGCTACACATCTTTCCATTCGCGATGCGTTGATAATAGATCCTTCTGCAATGACTGTACGCTCCAGCGTAGTGCCGCTCACTTTTGCAGGAGGCAACATGCGGGCACGGGTATAGATCGAATTATTATTATCAAATAAGTTGAACTCCGGCACATCGTCTGTAAGCCCGAGATTAGCTTCAAAAAATGAATAGATATTACCGATGTCTGTCCAATAGCCATCATACTGGTAACTGGCTACCTTACATTTTCCTATTGACTGCGGGATGATCTCTTTCCCAAAATCCGTTGCTTCTAAATAGTCGTTCTGTAAATAATCAAACAACAATTTTCTGCTGAAAATGTAGATACCCATCGAAGCAAGGTAGTTCCTGCCCTTGGCCTGCATTTCTTCACCGGTATCGCTTACCCAATCTCCCAGTACCTCCAGTTTCGGTTTCTCTATAAATGATGTAATAAACCCGCTTTCATCTTTTTTTAAGATCCCAAACTCAGGCGCTTCCCTGTCTCCCACAGGGATGGTCGCAATGGAAATATCCGCCCCCGACTGTTTGTGATTATCCAGCATGTCCTGGAAATCCATTTGATAAAGCTGGTCACCTGAAAGGATCAGCACATAATCGCTTTCGAAAGGGGCGATATGCCGCAGGCTTTGTCTTACTGCGTCTGCCGTGCCCTGGTACCAGGTGGGATTATCAGGAGTTTGCTCTGCAGCAAGGATGTCGACAAATGCAGAACTGAATGCACTGAAATGATAGGTATTCTTGATATGCCTGTTAAGTGAGGCTGAATTAAATTGCGTTAACACGAACATGCGGTTGATCCCTGAATTGATGCAGTTGGATATGGGAATATCAACCAGGCGGTATTTACCTGCAATGGGTACAGCCGGCTTGGAACGGCTTGCAGTAAGCGGGTATAATCTTGAACCAGCACCCCCGCCTAATATAACACTGAGTATTTCTTTATAGATTGACATAGGCAAACATGATTTTAGTTTGTGCAGAAAAGTTAAGCAAAGAATCTGTATTAAAAATCACTGGTTTGGAAATAAGTAAAATATCATTTTAATTTTACTTCAGCGACTGATAAAGGTCAATATACTGTTGCGCGGACGCATCCCATGAATGATCTATAGTCATCATATATCTCCGCATCCATTGATACAGGTCTGGTTTATTTGCATACAGATCGATTGCACGACCCACGGAATAGGTAATATCTCCTACGCTCGCCTGGTTGAACCGGATCCCGAATCCCTGCTGGTCACCAAAATCAGTGATGGTATCTTTCAAACCGCCTACACTTCTGACCATCGGCACGGTGCCGTATCTTAACGCATACATCTGGTTGAGGCCGCATGGCTCTACCCTGCTGGGCATTAATAAAAAGTCTGACCCGGCATAGATCAGGTGACTAAGCGGTTCGCTATACCCGATATAGGAATTAAAATAGCCGCTGAATTGTTTTTTCATGTCATCCAGTTGCTGTTCGAGTTGCGGATCACCAGACCCCAGCACAATGAAATTTGCTTTGCCATGGTGCTGGTAAATGGACTGACTGATCGCCTCCGGCAAAAGATCAGCTGCTTTTTCTCCTACCAGGCGGCCGATAAATGCGATCAATGGTTTTTCGGGATCAAGTCCAAACTCACCACAGATCTCCTGTTTATTTTTCTGTTTTCCTTTTTCTACAAGTTCCTTATCATAATTCTTTGCAAGAAAATTATCCGTAAGCGGGTCCCATACCTGTGTATCAATCCCGTTTAATATACCCCCGCTCTTACCTGTTTCATATTGAAAAAGATTTTCCAGCCCATTGGCGGATTGTTTGAGCTCATCCATATAACTGCGACTCACAGTAGTCACTTTCCATGCGCATTTTACGGCAGATGCCATCGGGTTGATCGTATTGTTCCAGTCGAGCAAGCCCCAGTTCCAGCTATCGTATGCGGGGAGAAAATAATACCGGTCCCATCCTATCCAGCCCTGGTATTCGCCATTATGAACAGTAAATACCGTGGGTACACCTGCCAGCTTATCTTTAAAAGCATAACAATATTTCACCATAAAAGGAATAAGGCCTGTATGATGATCGTGGCAGTGAATAACATCGGGACTGTGCTGCCATTTGGCCAGCCAGTCGCAAACGGCGATCTGGAATGCGATGAACCGTTCAGTGTCGTCGTCATATCCATAGATTTTTTCCCGATCCAGCAAACCATTGATATCAACAAGATAAAGATCGAAACCAAGCTTATTTGTTTTTTCACGGATCACACTATAATGAAACCAGTGCGAGCCAATATTCTGCCCACCTTCATGCACCAGTTCCCAGTCATTGGCATATAAAAACTTAGTCCGGTACATAGGCATTACCACTTTGGTCGTATGCCCCAGTTCTGCCTGGTATTTGGGTAGAGCGCCAACTACATCTCCCAGACCGCCGGCCTTGGCCACGGGATAACATTCTGCTGCAACGTGAACTATTTCCATTCAACTATTTTATAAAGAGTTAATTCATATCAAATTAAGCCGTTTTTTCCATTGAAGCGCAGGATAATTAAAAATTTTTCGCTAACCAATTTCTTTCTATTTTCAACCCTCAATTAAAAAACAGCGATCATAATGACTGACCAATCTAAACAACCCACCAATTATGGAGCCCTCAGCACATTGGTGACCGTGTTCTTTTTCTGGGGATTCATAGCTGCTGGTAACAGCGTTTTTATCCCTTTTTGCAAGCATTATTTTCATCTTGACCAGTTTCAAAGCCAGTTGATTGACTTTGCTTTTTATCTTGCTTATTATGTAGGCGCATTGATTTTATTTGCTTATGGCGCAAACGGTGGTAAAGACCTGGTGGGAAAATGGGGTTATAAAAAAAGTATCGTATACGGATTGCTTTTCTCTGCTTTAGGAGCTGTGGCCATGATCATTGCCGTGAATGCGAATGTATATGCAGGAATGCTCGTGGGCCTGTTTATCGTGGCATTGGGTTTCTCCCTGCAGCAGACGGCTTCGCAGCCTTTTGCCATAGCATTGGGAGATCCTTCTACGGGTACCAGCCGTGTTACCTTAGGTGGTGCAGTCAATTCATTCGGCACAACGATCGGACCAATTGTAGTGGCCATCGCGTTATTTGGTTCAACAGCCGCCATTACCGACGAAAAGATCGCCTCATTGGGATTAAGCAAAGTGATCCTTCTTTATATATGCGTGGGCGCGCTGTTCATTGGAGCTGCGGCATTATTTTATTTCTCTAAAAAAGTACCGGCAGGTCTCAATGAAGAAAAAACAGAGAAAGCAAATAAGGCATTGAATGCTTTGCTGATCATGACAGGGCTTCTCATCATCGTATTTACGCCTGTATTTACCAGTTATAAAAGTGATACAGCCAAACAGATCGCTGTGTTTGAGACACAGGAAACACAACTTACCAAACAGATCGATTCGCTTACAAAAATTGCTGCCGTTGCGCCTGATGCTGCGACACAGCAACAAATAACCAGCGCGTCTACCCTGAAGACTGATACAATTAAACAACGTGATGAATTAAAACACCCGCTGGAAAGACAACGAATGTACTGGTTGCTGGGTGCATTGGTCATCGTTGTTGTTTCATTACTGAGCTCCAACTCGCTTGCAAGAAAGAAACCCCAGGGATGGGGAGCTATGCAATACCCGCAATTAGTGTTAGGCATGCTGGGGATATTTGTGTACGTGGGAGTAGAAGTGGCCATCGGCAGTAACCTGGGAGAATTGATGAGGCAAAAAGAATTCGGAGCACTGTCTTCATCCGAAGCCACACCTTATATTACGATGTACTGGGGCAGTATGATGATAGGCCGGTGGACCGGTGCGATATCAGCGTTCAATTTCAGCAAGAACACCAGGTATATTTTGCAGATCATTGTGCCGCTGGTTGCATTCGGGATCATACTTGCAGTAATCACTTTTTTCGGATACAACGTGAAACCTCTTTACTGGTTCGTGATCTGTGTGTTGATACAAATCGTTTCATCATTCCTCAGCAAGGATAAGCCGGCACGCATGCTGCTTATATTTAGCCTGGTGGGCGTTACTGCAATGATAGTAGGGGTATTGTCTACAGGAAATGTTGCGGTTTATTCATTCCTGGCCGGCGGCTTGTGCTGCTCCATCATGTGGCCATGTATTTTTGCATTAGCTGTTGCGGGACTTGGAAAATATACCACGCAGGGTTCTGCATTCCTGATCATGATGATATTGGGTGGAGGTGTTATTCCTCCTATCCAGGGGAAACTCGCAGACGTAATTGGCATTCATCCATCTTATATTCTTGCAGCCGTATGTTTTGCATATCTTGCTTTTTTCGCATTCGCGGTGAAGGGTATTTTGAAAAAACAGGGTATCGATTACGAATCTGAAGTTGTTGGCGGGCATTAATGCTTCATCCTTTCTTTCAATTCATTTACTTCGTACATTTATAGCCCCGTTACTTTAAAAAGTTGCGGGGCTTATTTTTAAAATACACACGATGGCTTCAAAATCTTCATTACAGGCGCTTTCTATTGGAATTGATATCGGTGGCACAGGAACTAAATTTGGCATAGTTGACAGGGACGGAAATGTTCTTTTTACCGATGAAATCTCGACCAAGCGACATACAGAAGTCAGCACTTTTATTGATGATCTGTATACAAGTCTTTCTGTATTGATAGAAAAAGCCGGGGGTATTGGCAGAATGAAAGGCATCGGCGTGGGAGCTCCTAATGGAAATTTTTATACCGGTACAATCGAATACGCACCTAACCTGCCCTGGAAAGGAATCATTCCCCTTGCGAAGCTCATAGAAGACAAATTCAAGTTACCCGTCACGCTCACCAATGATGCCAATGCAGCAGCAATCGGAGAAATGATGTACGGTGCGGCAAAGGGCATGAAAGACTTTATCATGATCACCCTGGGTACCGGTGTTGGCAGTGGTATTGTAGCAAACGGGCAATTGATATACGGGCACGATGGATTTGCGGGCGAATTAGGCCATACTATTATCATTCCGGATGGAAGACTGCATCCGGGTACCAATAAAAAAGGATCCCTGGAAAGTTATGCGTCCGCTACCGGCGTACGATATACGGCGATTGAATTTTTGCAAAACACAGATGAGCCTAGCAGCCTACGAAATATTCCTACCGACCAGCTCGATTCTAAAAAAGTATACGAAGCCGCCATACAGGGTGATATACTTGCCCGTCATGTATATGAATTTACAGGCCGCATACTGGGATTGGCGCTGGCCAATGCGGTAATGTTTTCCAGTCCGCAGGCCATTGTATTGTTTGGCGGCCTCACAAAAGCAGGCGATCTTATACTAAAACCTACCCGCGAGCATATGGAAGCCAACCTGATCCAGGTCTTCCAAAATAAAGTCAAGATCCTGATCAGCCATCTGAAAGAATCTGATGCGGCGATTTTGGGGGCGAGTGCTTTGGTCTGGGAGAAATGATTTCAAATTCAAAAGTCAAAATTAAAAATTAAAAAACAGACTCCGGTTTTCGAAGAGTGTTTTTGAATTTTGACTTTTTAATTTTGAACTTATTCGCCAGCACTATTTTTAAATAGATAATTTTACCGGCTACATCAACAACCGATCTGTCGCTATCTTCGATGAGACAGTAGAATACCTGCTGAAAAAATCAACCAGCATAAAATCCAAACACAGACTCCAATTTTCGGAGTGCATTTTTGAATTTTTAATTTTGACTTTTGAATTGAATTAAAAACACTGCGGGTACCGGCCGCTGCGCAGGGTCAGATATTTTGATCGTCTCTTTTCCATTTACAAGCATACAGGAACTGCCACCGCCATCGAGATTGAGTGCTTCGACGCAATTAAGGTCTTTGAGCAGTTGTGCTTCCTGGGTTAATGTAGCCCCTTCCGCGATGCCTTTGTTCCTTCCTTCTATAACAAGTATGATCAGCTTTTGATCTTTCGTGTAGCCCATTGCTGTTCGCGGATGTTTATCATCGATGGCTTTGCCTGCAAATTTTAATTCTTCATTATTGGTTATGCTGATCTGGCCATTCTGTAAAAGCACGGGGCCGCCTCCTACTGCTGATTGCATTTTCCATTTATTGATCACTTTATTTTTTTTGCCTGCGCCAAACCGCGCCTTAGACACATAAGCGGATGAATCCTTTATAAGAGGGGGAACCGTTTCAAACGCTACAGGCCATCTTGCGGAAGAATCTGTATACAGCCAGGCAATATCCGCCTTCCTGTTTTTTGTAATGCCAATGCCTCCCAACAATGGGTGCCTATAGGTCAGGGTATCTTTGCCCTTCCCGGCAATAGAATGAATGTTATATCCAACCATTTTCCCATCCCTGATCACCATATTGAGGCTTTGATTGGTTGTAAAGGAAAAGAATGTTGTATTGACCACAACCAGGGGCTGGTTGTTTTTTTCATAGAACTGTGTAGGCGTCTGCCTCCTGTTATATGTTGTATCGGTAAGGAACCTAAGCTTTTTATCTTTCAGATCGGCTTCGATATAGTAGGCGATATTAGGTTTCCCATCATCCAGCAGGCTCGTTGTTTTGTATATATGAACAGAAGCCGGTAATGGCGCGAAAAGGGCATCAACATTGTTCCATTGCACCTGCCCATTTAATAAACCACAAAAAAATAAGGCCAGTAATAGAAAAAACTTATTCATGATAATAGCAGATGGACTGCAAGATAATTTTTATGAACCCTTGCAAAATGTAAATGACCTGATTTAATCAGGACTTAATACAAGTGGATAAAAAGAATATTAAGCGATCATTTCCTTGCTCTTTTCCCACTCCATTCTTCCAAGACCTGCGAACACATGTCTTTCGCTATGATAAGAAGAACGAACCAGCGGACCGCTTTCTACATAATCCAGTCCGAGTGCATAACCTGCATCACGGTATTCAGCAAACTCATCGGGATGAACGAATCGCTGTACAGGTAAATGCCGTTGGGTAGGTTGCAGGTATTGCCCGATGGTAATAACATCGCAACCATTATCACGGAGATCTTTTATTGTTTGTAAGACTTCTTCTTTGGTTTCACCAAGACCAAGCATGATACCGCTTTTTGTGCGCATGCCTCCTGCCTTCAATGTCCTGATCACTTCCATACTGCGCCAGTATTTTGCCTGGATACGTACCTGCCTTGTCAGCCTTTCTACAGTTTCAATATTATGCGATACTACTTCAGGAGCCACATCTATCACCTGTTGAATATCTTCTTTCTTGCCTTTAAAATCACCGATCAGTGTTTCGAGTGTGGTATCAGGGTTCAATGCTTTTATTGCAGTGATCGTATTTCTCCAGATCTGTGCGCCACCATCTTTCAATTCATCGCGGTCAACTGAAGTAATGACGGCATGTTTAACCTTCATGAGGTAAATCGCTTCTGCTACCCTTTGCGGCTCATCCCAGTCTACCTGATCGGGACGGCCAGTGGCCACAGCGCAAAAACCGCAACTACGGGTACAGGTATTGCCCAGGATCATAAAAGTAGCGGTACCCGCGCCCCGGCACTCGCCCATATTGGGGCAATTACCGCTTTCGCAGATCGTATGTAATTTGTGACTATCTACCAGGTTGCGTACATGCTTATAGCTTTCACCAATGGGAAGCTTTACCCTCAGCCAGTCAGGCTTTTTAACGCGTTGTGTTTTTTCGTCTATATGTGGAACTACTGGAAGCTCGGTCATTTTTAGTATTTCAGCTTTATTTCAACATCCCAGTCCTCAAAATGTTTGAAATGGGGGTCATTGAACAGGTATCCGCCTCAGGCGACCGGCGGAAATAACAGCACAAAAATACAGGGATTACTTCCTCTTGCCAAACAGGATGGCCAAATAGATCTGGTAAAACAGGCGATCGTCCTTCTGGCCAAACATAATAGGGATTTTGGAAGCGTATGCGTCAATACTGGCACCGATCTCAAGACCGTTGACTGATTCATTAAACCGCCCGTAATCGAAGCGCATCGCGGCTTTGGCGAAGATCCCGGGCTTTACTTTTATCTCGCTCCAACCCTTTCCAAAGCCACCGCCAGCGGTGATAGCGGAAGTTGAAAGAAATAATGCGCTATCCGCCTGCGAATATTAGATGGTCCTGTTCATCCCTGCCACCTGGTCGTCAACCGACACATAGTAGGGACGCAAAAGGCCTACAGAAAGTCCTCCGTTGTAAATAACAGATACAGCTACCCCGTTTTTATTTCCTTTCTGGCCAAGAATGACCTGCTGGCCAAATCCAAGTGTCACGGGATAGAAATAATTTATTTTACCGAAAATATAAGGGTTGCCAAAAATGAAATTCCCGCTCAGGAGTTTTTCTTCTTTGGCATGTTTGATTTCCTGGAAATCTATCCGGTAAATATTGGTCTTGCGATTTGTTTTCATCCGGCCCATTTCGTAGAAAGCGCCATATCCATTTGTGCGCAGTTGAATGCCGAAAATGTTCTGCTTTTCAAATACCAGTACTCCTTCCTCTGCCTGGCGTACCAGTTCATTTATCTTTTGCCGTTTTGCCTCTTTCTTTTCATTCTTTTCCTGTCTGTTGTTTTGAGCAAAAGAGGAAATGGCGAACAAACCAACGATAACGATCAGACTGAGCTTCTTCACTTAAATACTGTTTTAATTATGTTAGTAACGTAAATTTAGGGCAAAAATTGATAATGACGTCTACAGTTGTTTATAATGGCGATCTGCGCACCACATGTACGCACCTCAGAAGTGGTTCAGATTTCCAGACAGATGCCCCGGTTGATAATAATGGCAAGGGAGAGCGGTTTTCGCCGACAGACCTGATGGCAACGAGTTTGGCCACCTGTATGGTCACGGTTATGGGCATCAAGGCCCGCACGATGGGCTTCGACCTGACCGATGTAAAAGTGGAAGTGCTGAAGCTGATGAAACCCGATCCGAGAAGAGTAAGCGGGATAGAATTAACATTTCATATACCCGAAAAATTGAAAAATATTGATGAAAAAACAAAAACGATCCTGAAACATACAGGAGACACCTGCCCGGTGGCAAAAAGCATTCACCCCGATATCGAGGTAAAGATAGACTGGGCGGAATGGAGCTGAGGTTAATTCAAAAGTCAAAATTAAAAATTCAAAAATCGAGTCTTCTGCTCTGTATTACTTTTTACACAATAGAGCAGTCTGTTTTTGAATTTTTAATTTTGACTTTTGAATTCCATTCCTCTACCCGGTCTTCAGGATCGCATTTCCAATGCTACAATCCAGGCATCTTTTCAAATCACAATACATTGTTTTCAATTCGATCAATGCCTGTGAATCAGCCGCTGTAGAGGCCGTGATACCCGCCTCCCGAAAACCCCGGGTAATTGCGCTTGATTCAGCAAGCGTTTCCTCGAGCCAGGATAAAGCTTTGTCTTTATATTGTTGCTCATTGTGATAATCACCATAGGCAAAAAGTATTGGGCAAATCGTATTGATAATGATAGTATCGATCATAGCAGCCCCGAGTTTTTTCTCCTTAAACGCTGATGGTTTATCAAATTGATAATGATAGTGCTAGTAATCATTGGCGGTAATGTCAAAACAATCTTTAACGTCTTTTAAAGAAGTCATTTCCTTAATCTTAGAAAACAAATGTGCAGAATGATGGATCAGCATGGCCAGTTGAGCAAGCCGGATGGTAGGGAAATTGCCGGGCCTCATTCTCAAAAAAAGCATGAGGGCGCGCGCCGGTTTGAACTTGTTTTTATTTTTCTGGAAACGATATTCTTTCTGTAACAGTATCGGATAATGTTCTTCAAACTTTCCCTGCAGCAATCCCGCCTGTCCTAACAATAATGCCTCCAGTTGATGTAGCCGGTTCTTGTATTTCGCCAATATATTAAAGGGAATTGAACGGGCCACAGATTCAAACGCGTCGGCGTTCACCCGCATTCCAAAATTTCTTGCCAGCAACCACCAGCATGTCTCTTCCCAATGCCCTTTATTTTCCCTGAGCATCTGATGGATCCTCACGGCCTTCCTGGTAAGTCGTTCGGCCAGCATCCTGTCCTTCCAGCTGATCCAGGTTATCTTATTTACCCTGTCCATATTTTTTTCACAGGGAATAAAACTCACTGCATTCATCAGCTCTTCATAACGCTGCAGTACCATTTTCGGCACCCTGTCTTTTAATTCCAGTATCGGGATCGTGTTTGGCCTGCGATCTTCCTCCCATACTACATGCAGGATCACATTATCATATTTACTGTCTTGTTGATGTTTGTGTTTGTCCCAATCGGAAGACAGGACATGTAATTCAACCGTACCGGCCCAAAGTGTATTGCCGATCCTGATCTTGGCATCGGAAAAATCAGGTCCCTGGTTCGTGTTATATTGCCCTGCTGAAATAATCTGTAACAACTCGCCCTCGATTGTTTGCAGATGGCTGTTGTTGAAGTATTGAAACTGCCAGATAAACTGGAGTAATCTTTCTGTCATGAGATACCGGTTTAGTCGTTTTAAAGTTCAACCGTTCTCTCCTAACAGAAAATGGTTTTTCCTCTTTTTAAAACTTTAAAACACCAAACTTTATCGTTGTATCCGCTGCAGTTCCTGTACTACCCTGCTTACGGGTAATCCCATTACGTTATAAAAATCTCCTGCCACCGACCTGATACCAATCACACCGATCCATTCCTGTATCGCATAAGCGCCGGCCTTATCATAGGGTTGGTACTTATCTACATAAAATTCTATCTGGGCTTTTGTCAGTTCATGAAAAACGACCTCTGTTATATCTGCAAATGCATATTCACTTTGTGCCTGCATTATCACAACACCAGTGATCACCTGGTGCTTTTTCCCCGATAGTGACAACAGTATATTCACCGCATCTGCCCTGTCCCGGGGTTTGCCGATAATATCCTCTCCTAATACCACCACCGTATCGGCAGCCAGGATCACGCGTTCGCTTCCAAATTCGTTTTGTACGGCCAGTGCTTTCTGCCTTGCGATATAAACCGGGATCTGTTCCACTGAAAGACCGGCAGGATAAGTTTCTTCTGTCGGTCTTACTATTACTTCAAAAGATATTTCCGCCCATTCCAGCAATTGTTTGCGACGGGGCGACTGTGAAGCAAGTATGATACTGTTCATAAGTAAAAATAAAAAAAGATCATGGAAAGAATACCGGTCAGCATCACCCACTTGGTCCAGCTGCTGAGGCGATGGTAATCCGCTGTCGCCGATGCCTTGAATAATTTAAAAAATATATACAGCACGGGAATAATAATGAACAGTAAACAATAAATGACCGCGGCCCACCATCCGAATTGTAATATATATGCCTGGATGACCAGCAATAGTATAAGAAGAATGATCAGCCACACCGCCGTGTATACCTTAGTAACATTTACACCCCATAGCACCGGCATGGTCCGGCAACCATACTGCGCATCGCCATGCATGTCTTCAATGTCTTTTAATGCCTCGCGTATCAGGGTCAGGATAAATGCAAAGCCTGCGTATAAAAATGCAAACCGGAATAATTTCGATTGATTAACATGTGCAAGACCAAACGCCTGTGAAAGAGAGACCTTTAAGAAAAAAATGACGAGGATGGTCCACGCGGTTAATACGGCAATAATGATATTGCCAATAAGTATCTTTTTTTTAAAGGTTGTTGAATAAAACCATAAAAGCACTACACAAAAAATATTCGCAAGCAGCAGGTACCATTTTTCCCGAAGTGGTAATGCCAATGCGGTAAGTAATACGCCCATTGTGCTGAATACAAAATGCCATACTATGGCCCAGCGACGGCGGATCAGTTTATCAACGACCATTTTTTCCGGCTTATTCACCTGGTCGATATTGATATCAAAATAATCGTTAATAATATAACCTCCCGCTGCAATAAATACAGATGCCAGCACAATAAGAACAAAACGAAAACTATCCCTGGGATCAATACCACCCTGACCATACCATGGGTAATAAATGCAAAACTGGAAAAGTAATTTAATGAGAATAATAAAAATGAGATTGGGCAGGCGTACCATCTTTAGAAATGCTGCAAACAATCTCATGAATAATTTTTTGGAAAGATACATCACAGGAACGATGTATGAAAGGCGCTTATTTACCTGGACGCCACGTCCTGCTCGTGGTACCAGTGTTCGTTCAGTTTAAGCACTTTTTCAATCACATCCCGCACGCAGCCCTGGCCTCCCGCAAAAGGGGATATATATTTTGCAACGCCTTTTATTTCAGGCACCGCATCTGCCGGACAGGCAGGTAACCCTACCATGTTCATGGCTGAAAGGTCAGGCATATCGTCGCCCATGAAAAGTGTTTCCTCTTTATTAAGATGGTGCTTCAAAAGATAATGCCCAATAAATTCTTTTTTGTCGGTAATGTTCATATGCACATCTGTAACACCCAGTTTATTCAACCGATCAATAACAGGTTGTGATACTCCACCGGAAAGAATAAGCAGACGATAGCCTTTTTTTACAGCCAGTTGCAGGGCATAGCCATCCTTTATATTCATTTGTCTTGCCTGCAGACCATTTTCAAAAAGCAGGATAGTACCATCAGTCAGCACGCCATCAACATCAAATATAAAAGTGCTTATGTTTTCGAAAATAGCTGGGTCGTTCATTATTGTATATGTTTCTTGGTTCTTAGTTCATCAAGTCTCAAAAACTGCTCTTGCTCAAAATATTTCTTTGATCGGGGAGCATCACTTCTATTTCGCCACCCTTTGCTGCAAGTAGACACTGGCAGGCAAGTCTTGAACTTATCCGCGGATTCATAGCCCGGGCTACAAAATGCTCTTCTTTAACGCTTCGCTCATCCACCAACTCTCCACCCTTTTCAATATACAGATGGCAGGTACTGCAGGAACATATGCCACCACAATTATGATGTAAGGCTATATTATTACTCAACACCACTTCCAGCAATGATTGCCCGGGTTCAACATTTTGCACCACTACTGGCTGTATGCCTTCCTGCTCGAAACTGAACCTGATCGTATACAGCTTTTCTTTTTTCATTTCAGGTTGCAAAAGTAAAACATTACTAATTCAAAAGTAAAAATGCAAAATTCAAAAATA
This sequence comes from uncultured Terrimonas sp., assembly GCA_964528095.1. Lineage (GTDB taxonomy): Bacteria > Bacteroidota > Bacteroidia > Chitinophagales > Chitinophagaceae > CAZGSG01. Next base: position 16,012 of record CAZGSG010000004.1, on the reverse strand, counting down.
CAGGCCGGATATCGGGTTCTGTTTTTGAATTTTTAATTACCTCTCCTGTATGCTCTTCGTCAGCATTGCATAAATGATTTCTAAATGGGGATATTTCTCCAGTATCTGCAGGTGTTTTTGCAAGGTCTCGTTATCTTTTCTGATAGCAGGACCGGTTTGCGCCATGGCAGGAGAAACGGTCTTTATTCGTTGCGCTGTTTCTTCAATAAGCGGGATCAATTGTTTAAAATCCACTCCTTCTTTTTTACAATACTCCTCAGCAAGTACATACAGGTGATTCACAAAATTGCTGACCAGTACTGCCGCTACGTGTAAACTAAGCCGCTGTTCGTCTGTTGCTGCCACTGATGCGTTATAGGAAATCGAATTGGCCAGCAGGGCCAGCTTTGTTTTGGCGATATCGTCACTCCCGTCAAAATATAAAGGAATATCCGGCAATGAGGACATCTCTTTACGCAAACTTTGTAATGGATAAAGTACTCCATAGTGGGCGGATACAGTTTTCAATACTTCTTTGGGTACAGACGCCGCCGTATGCGCTACTACCCTGCCCGGCAACAACAATTCCTTCGCTACTTCCTTAATAGCATTATCTGCAACAGCAATAATATAAACATCGGCATTTTTATTGAGCACACTCAGGTAATTGGCCGATTCTGTATTCCATTCATACGCCAGTTCACTGGCCGCCGATGCATTGCGGGCCAGTACCTGGACGATCTGGTGACCTGCCGCAATAAATTTCCTGCCCAATACCGCTGCTACATTTCCGGAACCGATTATAATTATGTCCATAAAACAAGGGACGAAGTTTATTATTCGTTGAATAGCTTTGTACCCTTATATGAAATTAACACAAAAAATCGCAGTAGGGTATCTGCAGTTCAAATTCAACCTGCTATCACGTTTATCGCCACGTAAAGCTGCACAGGAAGCATTTACACTTTTTTGTACTCCACAAACAAGGAATAAGAAGATACTTCCTGCTATTTTTGAACAAGCGGAAGAATTACAATTCATCTTCGAGCAGGATACTATCCTGGGTTATCGCTGGAATAAAGGCGCAGGGAAAAAGGCATTGATCATTCATGGGTTCGAATCCTCTGTTGTTAATTTTGAAATGTATATTGATCCGCTTATTAGCAAGGGATATGAAGTGCTGGCATTCGATGCACCCGCGCATGGACGTAGCGGGGGTCGCCGTATCAATGCCCTCAAATACCGCGATTTTATCAAAGATATCTGCGATAAGTATGGACCTGTTCAATCCTTCCTTTCCCATTCTTTTGGTGGACTGGCTCTTTGCCTGGCATTGGAGCAAATGCAGCATGATGATACCTGCAGGGTGGTATTGATCGCCCCCGCAACAGAAAGCACTACCGCGGCAGCCCAGCTATTTCAGATAACCGGTATCCGCAATGCCACCGTAAAGAATGAATTCGAAAAGATCATTCTTGCAATTGGGGGACATGGTCTTTCCTGGTTTTCTGTGGCCCGTACTTTACCGGCAATTAAAGGCCGCATCCTGTGGCTGCATGATGAAAATGATCCGGTAACACCTTTATCAGATGTGCTGAAAATTGATAAGACAGCCTATCCACGCATCAATTTCATAATAACTAAAGGGTTGGGACACAGTAGGATATACAGAGATAAAGAAGTTGGCAAGACTATTGCAAACTTCCTCTGAACCCATCTCTCCACTATGCGTGATATGCTCATAAAAAAGATCAGTACAAATACAGGAGCAATTATTTGTTGCCTGCTTGTGTTTATTTTCGTTATTGCAATGAAACATCCAAAAAATTCAACTGCATCGGCCGGTGATACGAAGCAATACACTTTATTGGCTTTAGGTGATTCTTACACGATCGGGGAGAAAGTAATGGCATCAGAAAATTTTCCCAATCAAACAGTCGCAATACTCCGCGAAAAAAATATTCTTTTTTCCCCACCTGTTATTGTGGCAAAAACAGGCTGGACGACCGACGAATTACAGGCCGGCATTAAAAAAGCCAGGTTAAAGAAAAGGTATGATTTTGTGACCTTATTAATAGGTGTCAATAATCAATACAGGGGTAAAAAAGTAGTCGATTATATTCCTGATTTTGAATCATTGTTAAAGCAGGCCATACAATATGCTGGAAACGATACTACACATGTTATTGTACTCTCCATTCCAGACTGGAGCGTAACTCCATTTGCCGCGGATCGCGACAGGTCCCAAATCGCTACTGCGATTGATGAATACAATGCGGCCAATAAACTTATAGCTGAGAAATACCATGTACCATATATTTATATCACTGCCGGCAGTCGTAAAGCGGCAGAAGATCCCAGTCTGCTGGCCACGGATGGACTGCATCCTTCGGGTAAGGAATATGCAAAATGGGCGGAAGAAGTGGCAGCTATCATCAGGAGTAAAATCTGAAAATGAACACAATTAACCGGATCATCGCCTGATTTTAAATGAAGATTCGATCCGGGATCAAATTCACAAATTTTAAAATTTTATTATCCCCTTCATACAAAAAAGTTTACAATCGTCTCAAATCCTTTACTGGCAAGGGTTTTAGACAACGAACAGCGTGTCGCATATATACCATAACAGTAGTATAAAAGCTGGTTTCCAAAAAAATTTATTATTCTTGTTTTAATTTGCGGCTGCAAAACATGGTTTTGCAGTATATAATATGGTGTGATATGGCGAAAAACCTTTTAATAGTTGAGAGTCCGGCGAAAGCAAAAACGATAGAGAAAATACTTGGAAGCGACTTCCAGGTGAAGAGTTGTTTTGGACATATACGTGACCTGGAAAAAGCCGGAATGGGTATTGATCTTGAAAATAATTTTGAACCCCGGTATATTATTTCAGAGGACAAGGAAAAAGTAGTGAGCGAATTGAGGTCTCTTGCAAAAAAATCGCAGGAAGTGTGGCTTGCAACGGATGAAGACCGTGAAGGGGAAGCGATCAGCTGGCATTTATGTGAAGTGCTGGGTCTTGATCCGAAAAAAACGAAACGGATCGTTTTTCATGAGATCACAAAACCGGCCATTCAGTCGGCAGTGGAACACCCGCGTACGCTGGATATGAACCTGGTAATGGCGCAGCAGGCCCGCCGCATACTCGACCGGATCGTAGGCTTTGAATTAAGTCCTGTACTTTGGCGTAAAATGAGCATGCGCAATAACCTGAGCGCGGGCCGTGTGCAGAGTGTCGCAGTAAGACTGATCGCTGAACGCGAAAGAGAGATCAACGCGTTCCTGGCCACAAGCACATTTAAAATCGATGCGCAGTTCAATGCCAAAGATGTTTCTGATAAACTGGTCACATTTACCGCAGAAGGTAAGCGGCAGAATACCGCGGAAGATGCCGAAGCATTTTTAAAATCCTGTATTGGCGCTGATTATAAAGTGACCGATATCCAGGTAAAACCCGGTAAACGCTCCCCTGCTCCCCCATTTACAACCTCCACCCTTCAACAGGAAGCATCAAGAAAACTGGGCTACGGGGTGGCAAGAACAATGCAGATAGCACAGCGCTTATATGAGAATGGATACATTACATATATGCGTACCGATAGTGTAAACCTGAGTAACACTGCTCTTGGAGATATTACCAATACAGTAAAAGGAATGTATGGTGACAAATATCACCAGTTCAGGAAATTCAAGAATAAGAATGAAAGTGCACAGGAAGCGCACGAAGCGATACGTCCGACCTATATGAGCAATCCTTCCATAGAGGAACCAGAATGGGCACGCCTGTATGAATTGATCTGGAAAAGAACAATGGCCAGCCAGATGGCAGATGCTGAACTCGAAAAAACGATCGCTAAGATTTCTATTTCTACCAATAAAGAAGAACTGACCGCCTCAGGTGAAGTATTGAAATTCGATGGATTCTTAAAAGTATACCGTGAAGATAAAGATGATGATGAAGTAACCGAAGAAGAGAACAATGAAGGTATGCTACCTCCATTGGCTGTGGGTCAGGACCTGCCCCTGATAGCAATGAAAGCGACAGAACGTTTCAGTCGCCCCCTGCCCCGCTATACAGAAGCTTCCCTGGTAAAAAAACTGGAAGAACTGGGTATTGGTCGTCCTTCCACCTACGCTCCTACCATCTCTACCATATTAAAAAGAGGATATGTAGAAAAAAGAGACAAAGAAGGTGTAAGAAGAGATTTCCGTGTATTCACATTAAAGAAAGACTCCGTAAACAAGGAAATCGATCAGGAAAATACCGGCGCTGAAAAATCGAAATTATTCCCTTCCGACCTGGGACTTGTTGTGACGGATTTTCTGAAGCAGTATTTTACCGACATCATGGATTATGGTTTCACTGCCCGTATTGAAGGTGAGTTCGATGAAGTGGCAGAAGGTAAGATGAAGTGGAATAAGATGATCAAGGATTTTTACAGTCCTTTTAAAAAAGATGTAGACAACACCATTGAGAACGCGGAACGGATAAAAGGAGAAAGAGAATTAGGCATAGACCCTGAAAGCGGGAAACCTGTGGTAGCAAGAATGGGCCGCTATGGACCAATGGTACAGATAGGAAGCGCTGAAGATGAAGATAAACCTCGATTTGCCAAGATACAGACAGGTCAGAGCATCGAAACCATCACGTATGAAGAAGCGATGGAACTGTTTAAACTGCAGGGCACATTTGGCACATATGAGGACAAAGACATTTCGGTGAATGTTGGCCGCTTCGGACCTTATGTAAAATGGGGTGAAGAATATATCTCCATACCAAAAGGCACCGACCTTTCTTCAGTCGATCTGGATAAGGCGATACAACTCATCGAAGAAAAGAAACAGGCTGATGCCCCGATAGCGATGTATGAAAGCAAACCTGTAACAAAGGGTAAGGGACGTTTCGGCCCGTATATCAAATGGGAAGGAATGTTCATCAACGTACCAAGGCGATATAATTTTGATGCACTTTCCCAGGCCGATATCGATGAACTGATAGCGGCCAAGGTCACCAAAGAATCGAACAGGTATATACAAAACTGGCCGGAAGAAAAGATCTCCGTGGAAAATGGACGTTGGGGCCCTTTCATCAAGTTTGCGAAAAAAATGCTCAAGCTGCCTAAAAAAGCAGATGACAGCAAATACACTCCCGAGGAATTAAAGGACCTTCCACTGGAAGAAGTAAAAAAGATCATCGAGACGCAGATCCCAGGCGCTTTTGCAAAGAAGACAAAAAAACCGGCTGCAAAAAAAGCAGCGAAGAAAAAAGCAGCCGCGAAAAAGAAGAAATAATTCAAAAGTCAAATGGCCTCCGCTTTTCGGAGGCCATTTGACTTTCTGTTCACTCAAAGACTGTCATTATTGTCATGCTCAAATAGCTGTATGCGGATAAAGATGTTGAAATTCAAAAACAGCTTCCATTTTCGGAGGCCATTTTTTAATTTTTAATTTTGACTTTTGAATTCCCTCCTCCCCGCTTTGTGGTATTGGATGCTTTCCCATAAGATGGTACTTTAGCTTTTGTAAAGTGCAACTATGAGAATCATTACCAGCTTATTTTTTTTATTGACAGGTCTTGTTTGTTTTTGTCAGCAGGACGATCCTGAATTTCCCAAGGGGTTTATTATGTACGCGAGGGTGCATAACGGGATGCAAAGTCAATTCAACTCATCTCCTGATCTTTATCTTGGCGGGCTGCAGGTTATCCCCCAGTTCACGGTGATAGAACACCGGCTGAGAGTGGGTGCTATCGCAGGCGCTTTTTATACAGGCAATAAACTACAAGCTGACTTCGGCCCAATGGCTTCGCTGAAATTAAAAACGTTGCGTGCAGGTATATTTGGGTCTGCTGCAAATATTAATCTTTCAGCAGATCATTTATGGGGAACCGGCAGGCAGCGCCTGCTTGGAGCAGGAATAAACCTGGATGCCTTCAATCTGTTGGTGATCGGCTTGTCTGTACACAGGGATTATAAATTGAATAACTGGTGGCTTCAGCAATCTGTCGCGGTTCGCATCAGCAGGAAAAAAAAGATAGTCGAACCTTTTAACTGATAAAATACTTTTAATGAAAAGAGCATTAGTTGTTAGCGGTGGTGGTTCCAAAGGCGCATTTGCCGTTGGCGCCATACGGCAATTGCTGGATACATGGCCGGGACTTTCATTTGATATTTTTGTGGGTACCAGTACCGGCTCGCTTATCGTACCTTTTGTAGCGCTGGATGAAATGGAACTGCTCGAAGAGTTATACACTACCAACAAGACAAACAATATCATCACCACACATAACCTTGGCGACCGTATCATGGAGCACTCGATCTTTGATGCCAATCCATTGTGGAAGCTGATCACTCAACATCTTACCGAAGGCCGTTGTCAGCAACTTCTGACCGGCACAAAACAACTTGCACTCACTACAACCTGTCTGCAAACAGGCGCATTGACCGTATATACCAACGATCCGACGGCTATTACAACAAAAAATTATGAACGAAGAAGATTGTTAAATTCGCTGCATTTACAAAAAGCCGTGATGGCCTCCGCCTGTCAGCCCGTATTTATGCCAGCGGTAAAAGTAAATAAAGATGTACCCAGAGCCCCCAATCCTGAATACCAGTATGTGGATGGTGGCGTACGTGAATATGCCGGTATCGAAATGGCCATTGATGCAGGCGCTACTGAAATATTTACGATCCTTTTATCTTCCGGCAAAGATGAACCAGTAACTAGTGAATTCAAGGACCTGTTCAGCATCCTGCAACAAACGATCGCCATCTTTACAGATGATGTAGGAAAGAATGACCTCATCATACCCGCGCAATACAATGAAGCATTACAGTACATTGACGCAGTAAAGAAAAAAATGAAACGGTCAAACCTCTCTACCGACGAGATCAATAATTACTTTTTCATCCGCGGAAGAGAAAGTCCTTTTGAAGATAAAATTCCACTGAAGTTATTTACCATAAGACCCAATGATCCGCTTGGTGGGGGCCCCGGCGGCCTTGTATTTGATCCGGCAGAAATGAAAAAGATGCTTGCAGCGGGAAGGGCTGTTGGTAATAGTTTTGCTGCTACGTTGAATCCTTCAGATATTTCCTGGACCTGACTGAAATTCAAAAGTCAAAATTAAAAATGCGAAAATGGGCTCCGGAGTACGGAGCCCATTTTCGCATTTTTAATTTTCATTTCTTACTGGTGCAATTGTATGGTGCCCACATCTGTGTCTTTTCCTGCCCGCAAGGCTACGCTGCCCAGCGCAGTGTCTTTGTAATTTCCTGCTGTGGCATTGATAAATACATTCGCAGTACTACCGCTTAATCCTCTTATCTTGAAAGCTCCGCTGCGGCGATCAGGAATAGCGATCAATGTATCGCCTGCCGTTATTGCGGATACTACTGCGTTAGCCTGACCCGGCAATACTTTCCCTCTTATTCCCGCAGTAAGATCCGGTACGAATATTTTTATCTTTGGTTTTAATACAAACCTGTTATTGCTCACTTTTACGATAGACCCACCCGCATCAAAATCAAGCCATAACTGCAGGTCATTACTACTGATCGCATCAATATCGGCACCTTTCACCTGTAATACGATTGAATGATTATTGTTATGCAGCGTCAGCGGATAGGATACGCTATCTATCACTACAGAATTGTTATTTCCCAATACAAGTTTTATCTTATTCACGCGACCGGCGAGTGTCAGACCATTGGCAAGTAAGGTATCGGTACCATTAGAAAGATTAAGCAGATTGTATACTCCCGGGCGTATGGCCAATGTGTCCCATACCGAACAACGGAATTCATTGTCATCAAAACAATCATTATTGTTGTCATCCCTTCCCTGGCAACTATCTGGTATCACCTGTATGATCACCTGTTGGATATCTACATACACGGCATCATACCGCACAGGGTTATCCGTTAGATAGATCCTTAGTCGTTGCTGACCTTCCGCAATCGGGGCCGTCGCATTTTTTTCTTTCTGGCAGGAATGAATGATCAACAAACAAAATAAGACAAGGCTGGATGCGAGGCCTAAACGCAATAGTTTTTTCATATCACCGGTTTTTAAATATTAATAAATGGCGATGGTAACCTGCCCCGGTGGTAGAAAAAATGGCTTGTGGATCTAATCTGAACGATAAAAAGCGAATCAAAGTGTATTTTGTGGAAAAATAATACGCGAATGAACAGAAGCTACTGGGAAAAGATCGCCCCTTCTTATAACGACGAAATTTTTGATGTACTGCACAACGATAAAAAGGCCATAATAAGGTCTGCTATAAAAAAATACGCTTCCCCTACCGGTACCGTAGCTGATATTGGTTGCGCGATCGGTAAATGGTTACCAGTTTTGTCTCCTGCCTTTAAAAAAGTATGGGCCATCGATATCTCAGCAAAAAATCTGGCTATTGCAAAAAAGACCTATCCGCAATACAAAAATGTGGCCTACCTGCGCGCTGATATGTCTTCGCCCAAAGCCCAGGTTCCCCCCTGTGATACCGGTATTTGTATCAACGCGATATTAACAGATTCCCTGAAAAAAAGAAGCGCTTTTTTTACCAATCTTTCTGCCTGCATAAAAAAAGACGGGAAGCTGATCCTGACAGTGCCTTCGCTTGAGTCATGGCTACTGACAAATATCATACAACAACAATTCAAGATCGATAAAGGACTTTTCAACAATAAACTACCAGGCAAAGACGCGATAAAAAAATTTACTAATTTAAAACAGGGTAATGCCGATATCGATAATGTACCTACCAAACATTATCTAAAAGAAGAACTACAACTCCTCTTATCAAAAGAAGGATTTGTCACAAGCAAAATAGAAAAAATAAATTACGAGTGGAGCACCGAGTTTATTAAGATCCCTGCCTGGCTGAAAGAACCTTATCCCTGGGACTGGATGATCGTCGCTACCAGACAATAATTACCCATGTGTTTTAGTTTCCAGCCGCTTAATTTGATATTGGATATTGGATATTAGATGTTGGATATTAGATGTTGAATATTGAAAATCACTAATAGCTGGGCTTATAGAATTGAAGAGAACCCTGAAACATCCAACATCCAATATCCAACATCTAATATCCAACATCTAATATCTAAATCAACCCAAAAACCTGAAACCAGTTCCCTATCCCCATCTGTGGAAAAGTTTAACTATCTCTTTTCATTATCTATAAAGATATTGTGAGGGAATAACCACCATGGAAACAAATAATGAAATATCTGCTCTCCTTCATCTGATCGATGATCCCGACGAGGAGGTGTTTAATGTTGTATCAACTAAAATAGTTGACTATGGCAAACCCATCATTCCCAACCTGGAACATTTATGGGAGAATACACCGGATATTCATACACAGGAAAGGATCGAGCTACTTATCCATCGGCTGCATTACCTCGATCTTTATGAAGATTTTCGTCAATGGAATGTGTCGGGGCATCACGACCTGGTATTAGGGGCTTTACTGGTCAGCAAATTTCAATACCCCGAAATCCATACCACACCGGTATTGCAGGAGATAGAAAAGATCCGCCGCAATATCTGGCTGGAGTTAAATAATTACCTGACGCCGCTGGAACAAATCAATATCGTTACCAGTATCCTTTATAGCTATTACGGCCTCAAAGGCAATGAAACAAATTACAAGGAACCTAACGAATTCCTCCTGCACAAGACGCTCGAAGCCAAAAGAGGCAACCAGATCAGCAATGGCATCCTCTATCTCTTGCTGAGCGAATTGCTGGATATTCCTGTCAGGGCTATCGGTATTCCCAAACAATGTATTATCGCCTATTTCAAACCGGGCTATTCTGAGGAAAATCTGCCCAATCCTTTTCATAAAATTGAATTTTTCATAGATCCCACATCCGGCCAGGTTTTCACGCATAATGACGTGGAGAATTACTTCAACCGGATATCCGTTCCCCCGGTAGCCTCCTATTTCAAACCCCTGCCCAATAAAGTAGTGATCCGCCAGCTATTGGAGGAGTTCAGTAAATGTTTCGATACGGACAAGGAAATGTACAAGAAAAAAGAATTGCTGGAGCTGGCATCACTTTTGGACTAACTTTGTCTTTATTTCCATCAACTATTAAATTTCATTTATGAAAGTCAATATCGGCATTTCTGAAAAAAATCGCCAGGCTGTTGCATTGGAGTTAAACAAGCTACTGGCAGATGAGCATGTATTGTATAACAAAACACGTAATTATCACTGGAGCGTAGAAGGTCCAAGTTTCATGGAGTTCCACAAATTGTATGAAGCGCAGTACACGGCGCTGGCAGAGGTGATCGACGAGATCGCAGAACGGATCCGCACAATCGGCCATTTTGCAGAAGGTCGCCTAAAAGAATTACTGAAACTTGCCAGCCTGGAAGAACCAGCCGCTCCAACGGAGCAAGCCAAACAGATCGCCAATCTTGAAGGCGATCACGAAATAATTATCATAAGACTTCGTAAATTATTGAAGGATTTCGACGAAAAATATAAAGATGCAGGTAGTGCTGATTTTGTAACAGGTCTTCTCAAACAACATGAGAAGATGGCCTGGATGCTTCGTAGCTACCTTAGGTAAATTCAAAAGTCAAAATTAAAAATTCAAAAATGGCCTCCGTAAATAGAAGCTGTTTTTATTTTTTGATTTTTAAATTGGATTGACAACTCCTAACATCTTAATAGTACAAAATGCAAAAAGAGTCCCCGTTTTCGGAGACTCTTTTTGCATTTTTAATTTTGCCTTTTGAATTAGCTTGCCAATTCCTCACAGCCTAAGTAGCACAAAACTCAAAAATGGCTTCCTTTTACGGAGGCCATTTTTGAATTTTTAATTTTGATTTTTGAATTAACTCTCTCTCATAGTTCAAGCTTCCAACCATCCCTATACTCACGTTTCACAAACTGGTTGGCTTCGTCAAAGTTGGTGATTTTCATATTGGCTGCGTCCCACAACAATTTTTTCCTGCCGAGGTATTTATCATTCCAGCCTTTCAATTTAGGGTTTACCATCATCCAACTGCGGATCGCCAGGTTGCCCATCAATATACTTTCTGTGAAAGGTCCCGCATATTCAAACGGAGAGCTTGTCTCGCCTTTACCATAACCCGCTATACAGGCATTCACCCATTGCAGGTAATGTCCTTCCGGAACTCTTTTAATTGTTTCCTTCGGCATTGTTTTTTCCTTCATCAATTTGGTTGGTAACAGGCGGGGATTGGCGCCATAACAATCCATCAATAATTTACCTTTTGTACCCACCAGCATTACACCTCCATCCCAGTTGCCAAATGCTTCATCAGGTAATAATTCATCCGGGCGCTGGGGAAATAAGCCTCCGTCATGCCAGGATACTTTAATATTTCCTTTTTTGTCCTTCCTGGGATAATTCAAATGAATGATAGAAGAAGTCGGGCAACTGTCTATATAATTTCCTTCCGCCCACATGTCTTTCCAGATATTGGCAACACTACATTCTGCAGAATCCGGGTAGTCGATAGGCAGTATCCTGTAGATCGGGTCCATGATATGACAGGCCATATCGCCTAATGCACCGGTACCGAATGCCCACCAGCCACGCCAGTTGAATGGCAGGTACGCGGGATTATAATCAATGCCCTTTGCAGGTCCGAGCCAGAGATCCCAATTCAATTCTGATGGTGTATCAAATTTCCCGGAGGGTGTTGGAATACCCTGTGGCCATACAGGCCGGTTGGTCCATGCATGTGCTTCAGTCACATCACCGATCATTCCTGCTTGATACATTTCTTTGGCCTTGCGTACACCTTCGCCAGAACCGCCCTGGTTACCCATCTGCGTGACGACCTTGTATTTTTTTGCAGCCTGTGCAAGTATTCTTGCTTCGTATATATCATGTGTGAGTGGCTTTTGCGTGTACACATGTTTACCGAGTTGCATCGCCGCTATTGTAGCGACAGCATGCGTATTGTCGGGAGTAGAAATAGAACAGGCATCGATATTGTTTTTTTCCTTTGCCAGCATTTCCCTGAAATCTTTGTAATAGGTTGCCTTCGGAAAATTCTTTCTTGAATTGGCCGACTGCCTGTCATCCACATCACACAGGGCTATGATATTTACATTTGGGCTTTTTGCAAATTCTTTCAAATCACTCTCCCCTTTACCACCGGCACCGATCCCTGCAATATTCAGCTTATCACTTGGTGCAACAAATCCCCTGCCGAGTACATGACGGGGTACAATAAAAAAACCTGCGGCCACGGCAGAGCTATTCCTGATGAACTTCCTTCGAGATTCCGAAATATCCTTTTTCTTTTTCATGCGCTATCAATGTTTATAGTTATAGATTCAAAATTGCCCGTTCTTTTCGAATTCAAAATTCAAAAGTAAAAATTAAAAAATAAAGGCCGTTGCCTGTAAAGAACTCTGATTTTGAATTTTTAATTTTCAATTATCACTGGGGACGAGTGATTTAATAATTTATACTTACTTAATAACCGCTAACCCAAGCTTAACTAAAACGAGATCGAATTAAAAATGCAGCATTAAACACCAGATTTCTTTCCCCATACCGGAGTTTATTTTTGAATTTTTCATTTTTAATTTTGAATTTTAAATTCCTCTCCTACAGTTTCCACCCCTCTCTATACTCCCGCTTTACAAACTGGTTGGCTTCGTCAAAATTCGTGATCTTCATATTCGGACCATCCCATAACAATTTGATATACCTGCCGGGGTAACTTGTTTTATTGCCATCCTTTTTCTGAATATCATAACTACGGATCGCTAAGTTACCCATCAATACGCTTTCAGTGAGCGGGCCTGCAATATCAAAATGTGAACTCAGGTTTTTTGCTTTCTCACTACCATATCCGGCTAACGCGGCTTCCACCCATGCACCATAATGTCCTCCTTCACTGCCTGGTACACGCGTAACGGTTTGTGGTACTTTTGTTTCCTTTGTTTTTGATGTTGGTAATAATTGTGGATTGGCGCCATAAGTGGCACACATCATATTTCCTTTTGTGCCTAAGAATATAGTACCATTACCGCCATCTCCCATTTTTTCATTTGCTCCCAGTTCAGGCGGGCGTTCAGGTTGTATGCCTCCATCCATCCAGTGCAGTTTAAGATCGGGCTTGCCATTTTTTCCTTTGAATGTTAAAATAATATGGGATGATACCGGTCCGCTGTCAGGAGAATAAGCTTTGGTCCAGTTTTCAATATACGGCGTAGACACACTGCATTCCGCGGAAACAGGATAACCAAGGTCCAGCACGGCAAATGCAGGCGCCATAATATGACAGGCCATATCTCCCAATGCGCCTGTACCATAATCCCACCAGCCGCGCCAGTTGAACGGAAGTAATTGTTCAAAATAATCTTTTTTGGGAGCCGTACCCAGCCAGAGATCATAATCCAGTTCAGCAGGAACCGGGTTCGCTTTTACAGGGCGAAGAATGCCCTGCGGCCATACAGGTCTGTCGGTATAACAATTGATCGTATGCACATCGCCTAACAAACCCGCTTTATACCAATCAACTAACTGGCGTACGCCATCTCCACTCGAGCCCTGGTTGCCCATTTGTGTTACAACTTTGTATTTGTGGGCAGCCTCGGTAAGCATCCTGGCTTCATAGATATCATGGGTCAATGGTTTTTGTACATATACATGCTTATTCAACTGCATAGCGGCCATTGCCTGCACAGCGTGCATATGATCGGGTGTGGATACTGATACGGCATCTATCGACTTGCCCTCTTTATCAAGCATCTCCCTGTAATCTTTATAATATTTTGCTTTGGGAAATTTTTTACGGGAATTAACAGCCTGCCTGTCGTCCACATCACAGAGATAACCGATCTCCGCTTTACCACTTGCAAAAAAACTGGCAATATCACTCTCTCCCTTACCACCGGCACCAATACCTGCAATCACCAGTTTATCACTCGGTGCAATAAATCCTTTACCGCCGAGCACATGCCGGGGAAGTATCATTACTCCTGCCCCAAACAGCGCGGAATTGCGAACAAAATTTCTCCTCGAGATATCTTTTTTCCGGGAATCATTCATATGGCAAATAAATTTGCCATAAGTTAGTGTTAACAGGAAGAAAAGTCAAAAAAAAGTCAAAATTCAAAAGTAAAAATTCAAAAATATTCTCCAAAAACCTGGGGCTGTTTTGACTTTTGAAGTTTTTGAGTTTTGATGCCGGTTATAGGTCGAATGATATCTCAGGTAACCCTGTCTTCTGAAAATACCGCTGAAGAACATCAACCAAAGGTGTTAAAAAATCGAAATCAAAAATACACTCCGAAAATCAGGGGCTATTTTTGAATTTTTAATTAAATAATTACCGTATGTCTGAATTCATCACCTGGAGTGATTTTGAAAAGATCGAGATCCGCACAGGAACAATAGTAGAAGTAAATGATTTTCCGAAAGCACGTAAACCCGCTTATAAGCTCACAGTTGATTTCGGACCGGAGATAGGCATCAAAAGATCATCTGCGCAGATCACGGTGCATTATGCAAAAGAAGAGCTCCTGCACCGGCAGGTCGTTGCCGTGGTTAATTTTCCTCCGAAACAAATTGCTGATTTTATCAGTGAATGCCTGGTATTAGGCGTATATGATGAAAACAAAGATGTAATTTTATTACAACCGGGCAAACCCGTAACTAACGGAATGCAAATTGGCTGATATCATTTCTACATATTATCAATCGCCGGTAGGACTATTGAGGATCTCGGGTAATAGTGATTTTATTTGTGAAGTCTCTTTCCAGGATAAACCCGGCAATACGCCCGTTGAGGAAATTGTGATCCCTCCTCTCCTGATACAATGCACAGAACAACTCATCCAGTATTTTAATGGACAGAGAAGGATATTTGAATTGCCATTAAATCAGGCAGGCACTTCATTCCAACAGGATACCTGGGGCATGCTGATGACCATCCCATTTGGGAAAACCATCAGTTACATGCAGCAATCCGTAAAGCTGGGTGATCCAAAAGCGATAAGAGCAGTTGCCAGCGCCAATGGCCGTAATAATATCGCGATCATTGTTCCCTGTCATCGTGTAATAGGTACTAACAGGGAACTAACGGGATATGCAGGCGGTCTATGGAGAAAAAGATGGCTGCTTGAACATGAAACGAAGATCGCACATGGAGTGCTGACGTTGTTTTAATTCAAAATTAAAAATTCAAAAACAGACCCCGGTTTTCGGAGTGTATTTTTGATTTTTTGACGCTGGTTTCTATAACAAAATAAGCGTTTGGATAATACAATTATCGAATTATGTACGGTACACTTCTACGGCGTACAAACTGGCGGTTTCCCTGAAATTTGTTTTAACACGGAGATTCTGTGTTGTGAACCTGATTCTATGTTTGTGGTAAAACAACAAACTACAAAAGTCCAGGCCCCGGCGGGGCTTCCTGTTTGTAGCAAATGGTTCAATTAAAACGACCCAAGCTCCGGAGGTGCTTCCTATTTGTATTCGAAAATAAAATGACAACGTAGATGATGAAGACAACAAAGCCAGAAGGAAGCTCCTCCGGAGCTTAGTTCGCGGTGTAGGACAAGTTCTACAAACAGGTAGCCCCCCTGGGGCTAACATCATGAAGCGTTTGCCATGCCTGCAAACACATGCAGCTTTTCTAAACATAGGAGTCACGGGTGACCATTGTTTGTATTTATGCAGCACCATATTCCCGGCTTGGCTTAAAATTCAAGTTCAAAATAAGCAAGCACGGACCAATAAGAAATATCCTATCTTTCTTGAAGCCCTTCATCGACCGCCATGCGCATATGCTGAAGCTTTTGCGCAAGCATAAACTCTAGCGCAGGTGGGCGTGGCTCCGTTTTTTTTAAAAGTATCTTCACGTCAATACCGCAAATCCCTCCGTGTTACCGTGTTAAATCCTCTTTAAGAAATACTAAAAACGTAAAAATCAAAATTCAAAACACTCCCCGATTTTCGGAGTCAATTTTTGAATTTTTAATTTTGACTTTTGAATTTACTTAAGTTCGCTG
>CAZGSG010000003.1:0-54304 GCA_964528095.1 uncultured Terrimonas sp. | reverse complement strand
GCGTTCAGTTAAGGTAAGGGTCGGTGGTACGGGTAACGCGCAGCTTACCATGATCACCAATACATTATCTGCAAACGATGCGGATATAAACAGCATCACTACCTGGACTACTTTATACACTACCATATCACTGTGTAATTATGGTATAGCTTACCTGCCCCAAATGATCAGTGCGAATATTGAAGGAAAGGCTGCAGTTTACCAGGATTATCTGGGTCAGTGTTATGGTCTTCGTGCATTGATGTATTTCTATGGCCTGCGCGTATGGGGCAGAATGCCTATTCATACAGAACCTATTCTTTCGCTGAGTCAGCCGATCGAATTGCCACGTTCATCTATCGCCGATGTTAAAAAAAAGATAGAGGATGATATTGCCGAATCACTAAAGACCATATTAAACGACAGAACGAAGAAGTATTATATGCAAAAAGCAGCTGTATATGCGCTGCAGACAGATGTGCATATGTGGTTCCAGGAGTATGACCAGGCATTGACAGCTTCTGATCTTTTTATGACAACAAGCGGCGCTACCTGGATCAACGGGATTGTTGCATGGAAAAATATCTTTCTTGATCCCGTTACTTCTACAGAGACTGTATTTAACCTGTACTGGTCAAGAGTAGAAAGAGGTGGTGGAGTAGGTGTTTGCGGAAAATTGGGCTCCAGTTCCAATACAAACAACTATGAAATGACAACGGCTATCTGGCAGGATCTAAGAAACAGGGTAGACCCTGTTACCGGTAAGGCGATCGATGGACGCTACTGGGCCTTATGGGATACTGTCGCCTACACTACTCCGCAACTCTACGATGACGCGGTAGTGCAGTTGGGCAAATTTTCTCCCTGGAAAACAGTACCAGGGGCAGGCTTTACATTGGGTGGGAATAGTGATTGCGAAGTAAAAATCCCGATCTATCGTTATGCAGACATTATGTTGCTCAGGGCAGAAGCACTGGCCCATAAAGGTCGCCACCAGGAAGCCCTGAATATTGTAAATACAGTAAGAAGCCGGGTTGGTTATACAGTACAGGCTAAGCTGACTGACTATACCGGTGACTTAACAATCGGTGTAGAACGTACAGTACTTAAAGAACGCCAGCTTGAATTGCTGGGTGAAGGAAAAAGATGGTTTGACCTTTGCCGTATCGATAAGATCTATGACTATACCAATGCAGGATATGGCTACCTGAAAGAGATCATGAATCCTATCATCACGGCTCGCACAGGCGGTATTACCTATACCGGTGACAACGTGGCAAGGATATTATACCCAATCAATTCTGCGATGTTCAATGCCAATTCCAAATTACGTGGTGATCAGAATCCTCCTTATGACGAATGATCAATTTTTGATTTTTATTAAACTATTTATATGAAAAATATTAAACGATATACGGTATTGATAGCTGCCCTCTGCTTGCTCGTCCTTGCAGGATGTAGCAAGCTGCAGGATGGTTATGATTACGAAGCTTCTTTTTATGACACAGAACTGAAGATGAATGTGATGGATTTCATGAAATCGCGTCCCGAATTATTTTCAGGCATGCTTGCTGCAATTGACTACGTTGATAAGGACCCTGCTTATAAGGATGTAAAAGAAATGTATTCTTCTACCGGCAATACCTTTCTTTTATTGCATAACAATGCGCTTACTAACCTGGAAGACGCGAATAGTTATTGGGTGTTGAATAAAATACCTGGACCCAATCCCGACAATCCAAGCCAGATCATCCAGTTGAGAGGCTCAGACTGGTCTCAGTATAACAGGGATACGATCGCCAACCTGTTGCGTTATCATGTAATAAAAGGAAAACAAACCTATAGTACGCTTAACTCCAGCCCCAAATGGGTAGAAACATTTGCTATAAGTCCTACTAATGATTCAGCCAAGGTATACCTGTATCTTGAAAATGTACGGGAAGCTAATCTTCGGATAAATAATTATGTAGGCGTGCCAACAAGTTATAAAGGCACTACCATCAGCCTTGTGAACCTGGCACCACGCACGCCGGACCTGCATGCTACTAACGGTACGGTACATGTCATGAACAGGTTTTTGCTTCAACCTACAAGAGAGGCAATCAAAACTAATTAACAAGCTAATTCTAAACTTATGTGGAATAAATATAGTTTCATCTTATTGTTTGCAGCCTGCTTGCTCGCCTTCTCCTGCAAGAAGAAAGTGGATGTAAGGATCGAGAGTTTAAGCAAGGCCGGGCAGGAATTCTATTTCGGAGAAAAAGTGCCTGTATGGGCAGTAACGGCAGGAGATAAGAATGATATCTCTTACGAATGGTCTGCTACCGGGGGAACATTCGACGGTTTCAGAACACAGGACCTGTTTGAGAATTTATGGATCGCTCCCAATACAGTAGGAGATTATGTAGTAACCGCAAAAGCGAAAAATACAGGAACATCTTCGTCCAGGTCAACTACCATGAAAGTAACCAGGTATTTTTTTGATGAATTCCAAAGCCCCTATACATTAAATGGAAATGGATGGGCACAAAGCAATACTGACCAGACAATGAATTCAAGTGATAATGCGGCAGTTTCTAATATGGCACTTACAGCCACTTCAACAAGTGGCCCTAATATCCGCAGAACACTTAACCTGGCACCATTAAAAATACCATTTTCAATCAGGACTAAATTAGGCTGGAAAACCTACTTCAGACCCAATTCAACGATCGTTATCAGTTTATTTTTTAACCAGCCGGCTGACCCTACGGTTCCTTACATGCGTGAGATCAGGTGGGAAATATGGCCTACGGTAGATCCTAATACCACCGATAACTACCAGATACGTTATGAAACATTTACTCCATCAACGAATACATCCAAATTCAGCACAGTAGGTAATGCTGCGCCCAACCCACTTCCACTGATCAGCCCGGTAAAAGGAAGAAGAGCTGATCTTGCTATGGCTAACGGAGCAATTAAAACCCTGAGTTTTTCTATTGATGCGGGCAATGTGTTTCATACATATATCGATGGAACATTATGGTTTACCAGTAATGGTTTCAAAGACTGGATCGCTTATGCAAAAACAACTTATCCTGGTTTTGCCGATCCTTCTCCAAAAGAGTTCAGGGTGGCGTTTCCCGCGAAAGACGGATCAAATCCCGGTTCTGTACTGGTTATGAAAAGTGTGTACATCAACAATGACGGAGAGATCTTAAAATAATAACAGAATAAGGTATAAGCTGCTCCTGAATGTTATTGCAAAAACTGCAATAGTATTCAGGAGTCTTATTAAATACTGTAAAATAGTTTTGTAGAAAATCAAACCAGGAATGAATAATTGACTCCTTAATATAATCAATGAGATACCGCCTGCTGTTTACTGTTCTTCTTTCGCTTAGCCTGCAAGGGTTTACTCAGGTAAAATCCGGCATAGACTGGAAAAACTTTCTTTCTGACCAGGACATGCTCTTTGATTCCCTGTCTGCAAAATGGGACGAAGGTATCTTTCTGGGCAATGGACTGCTTGGAGTAATGATCTACCGGGAGGATGCCAACACCATCCGGTTTGATATAGGGCGAACAGATGTGACCGATCACCGCACGGGGATCAATCCTTCCATCGGGAGGGCAAGAATGCCTATCGGTAAATTTCTTTTTCATACTGCCGGTAATATCAGGGATATACAGCTAAGGCTCGATCTGTGGAACGCTGAAGTAAAAGGTAAGATCATTACCGACAAAGGAACAATAGATCTGCAGGCGCTGGTAGCTGCAACAAAGGACATTATCATTGTCAATGCAAACTATCCAGGCATTGAAAAAATAGTTGAGTGGGAATGGAAACCCGAGGCCGCGCAAAGCCCGTTTTTAACGCTTGGCCGCGACAGTATCAGCAAATACAAACCCAACCCCGCTTATACGATCAACAAGGAAGGGCAGGTGCATTATAACTACCAGCCATTGATGGCCGGGGGAAGTTATACAACTGCATGGAAAGAGACGGATACAAAAGGACGTAATCAATTCCTGATCACGATTGCCAGTTCATATCCCGCAGACATATCGAAACAGGAGTCAAAAAAACTGATCGGCCAGGTCAATAGTACAACAGTTACTCAGCTTATCACTGCTCACCGCGACTGGTGGCACCGGTTTTATAAAAAAAGTTTTATCTCTATTCCCGATAGCCGGCTCCAGGCTTTTTGGTGGATACAGCAATACAAAATGGCATCTGCTACAAGAGCAGGTGCGTATCCTGTTGATCTCATGGGGCCCTGGTACAGAACGACGCCATGGCCTAAATACTGGTGGAACCTGAATATCCAGCTTACCTATTACCCCTTCTTTTCTTCCAATCATACAGATCTTGCAGAACCCTTGCTGAAGATGATCGATGATAATACCGGTAACCTGGCAAAGAATACACCGGAGCCTTACCAGTATAATTCTGCGGCCCTGGCAAGATCAGGACCGTATGATATGAACTCTCCGGTTAAAGTAGTAAAAGGAAATGATAGTACCGGTAGTGCCGCGTCGATGGAACTGGGTAATCTCACCTGGTTATTGCATGTATACTGGCAAGCCTATGAATATTCGATGAATAAAGAAGTAATGAAGCGTTTGTTCCCCGTACTTACAAGAGCGGTGAACTACTACCTGCATATTATGGAGAAAGGCGTCGATAATAAATATCATTTGCCTTATACTTATTCTCCTGAATACCCCAAAGGAATAACAAGAGATGCCAATTACGATCTCTCCGTATTGTATTGGGGCCTGAACACTCTATTATATATCAACAGCCAGTTAAAAATGAATGATTCATTGGTGCCTGTATGGAAAGATGCACTGGCCAATCTTGTTCCCTATCCGCAAGACGACCTGGGTTTCAGGATCGGTAAAGACGCTTCCTTTACACTCTCTCACCGGCACTATTCACACTTGCTGATGATCTACCCGATCTATGCAGTGAACTGGGATCAGTTGGAGAACAGAGACCTGATCAGCAGGTCGCTTAAACAATGGGAAAAGAACAATGAAGCATGGCGTGGTTATTCCTATACAGGATCAGGTTCGATTTATGCAATGATGGGAGATGGAAACAAAACCGCGCAGTTACTGAATGAAATGATGACAGGACGTTTCAGCATCAGGCCAAATACAATGTATGTTGAATCAGGTCCTGTTATTGAAACGCCGTTGTCTGCTGTCACCACAATGAATGAAATGTTATTACAAAGCTGGAATAATACGATCAGGGTCTTCCCGGCTGTTCCTGATAGCTGGAGTGAAGCATCTTTTCATGACCTGCTGGCCAAAGGAGCATTTTTGGTGAGCGGGGTTCGCAAAAACAATCAAACGCAATTTATTCGCATAAAAAGTCTTGCAGGCGGCCCCTGTCTTATAAAGACAACATGGAAAGCGCCTGAGATAAAAACAACTGGTAGTCGGATTTATAAGATCGGTCAACAAAAGGATGGTGTAATAAGTATAGATTTGAAGAAAGGCGAAGAGGTGGTCCTGTATACAGGAATAAAACCCTCTGTTTTTAGTATCGATCCTGTAAAACCTGCGGGAAAACAGAATTACTGGGGATTAAAACAGGTAAACTAGTGAAGTATAAAAGAACCGTACAATGAAAGGAAGATTATTGTTGATGGTGTTTTGTCTGGCAAGTATGCATTCGCTGAATGGACAAAAAACACAAAGGCTTAACAATGGCTGGGAGTTTCTTCGGCAGGACCTGGGCGGAATTTGGGAAGCTGTGCGTCCTGTTGTTAAAGGCAACCCGGAGAGTGTACCATTGTGGCAGCAGGTTTCGCTTCCTCATTGTGTAAATGCTGAAGATGCGGTAGACCCCGATGTAAATTATTACCAGGGACCAGCCTGGTATCGTACGCAGCTTGTGGTGGCCAACCCCTATCCCGGCGGCAGAACGATCCTTCATTTTGAAGGAGCCGGGCAAAAAACGGAAGTATACATCTATACAAAAAAAGCAGGAGAACATGTTGGGGGCTATGATGAATTTACTGTTGATATCACAGATGCGGTAGAAGAGTTTAAAAAAACCGCGCTGTTCACTGGCCAATTCAAAGGCACAATACCCATCGCTGTTCGTACCGATAATTCGCGTGACCTGGAATTGATCCCTTCTGATCTTTCTGATTTTAATTTATACGGCGGTATTTATCGTTATCTCAACCTGGTATACATGCCTTCTTTGTCTATTGACAAACTGTTTGCTTCTGCTGTAACAGACAATGCAGGCAAACAAGGTAAACTGTCTATTAAGCCGCAGCTGAATAACACTTTACAACAAAAAAATGTTGATGTAACTGTAAAGCTATTTGATCCCGCTGGCAAGCAGGTACAGGAATATCGCAAAAACTACACTATCAGCGGAAATTCACTTGTATTGGATCAACTGGTGTTAAACAAACCTAAGTTATGGTCGACCGATCAGCCACAATTATATACGGTGGAGCTAACGTTGAAAACAGCACAAAGCGAATGCACACAATCAGAAAAAATCGGCTTCCGCAATTTTGAATTTGTGGATAACGGTCCTTTTATGCTGAATGGTAAAAGGCTATTACTGAGAGGCACCCACCGTCATGAAGATCATGCGGGTGTAGCGGCAGCCATGACAGAAGACCTGATGCGGCAGGAGATGATCATGATGAAAGAAATGGGGGTCAATTTTATCCGTCTCGGGCATTACCAGCAATCAAGGATCATTCTGAACTTATGCGATAGTCTCGGTATCCTGGTATGGGAGGAGATTCCCTGGTGTCGGGGTGGTCTTGGTGGCCCCATATACAAGGATCAGGCAAAAAGAATGTTGAAGAATATGATCGAACAACATTATGCTCATCCATCAGTGATCATATGGGGATTGGGTAACGAGAATGACTGGCCCGGCGATTTTCCTGAATTCGATAAAGAAAAGATCAGGGAGTTTATGAAAGAGCTGAATGATCTTTCACATACACTGGACCCCTCAAGAAAAACAGCGATCCGCCGTTGTGATTTTTGTAAAGATATTGTAGATGTATACTCTCCTTCTATATGGGCAGGGTGGTACAGGGGCATCTATACCGAATATAAAGAGACCTCGCTTGCCGAGATGCAGAAAGTAAAACATTTCCTGCATGTGGAATGGGGCGGTGATAGTCATGCGGGACGTCATTCAGAAAACCCTGACAAGGCATTGCAGCAAATAAAAACCGGTGGCGGTACGGATGAGCGGGCAGGCGATGCCTCACTTATTGGTGGCGCTGCAAGAGTATCAAAAGACGGAGACTGGAGTGAATCATATATCTGCAACCTGATAGACTGGCACCTGAAAGAACAGGAGACAATGCCCTGGCTTACGGGTACTGCTCAATGGCCATTCAAAGATTTTTCAACACCAGTACGCCCCGATAATCCGGTTCCTTACATGAACCAGAAAGGAGTAGTGGAGAGGGACCTTACAAAAAAAGAAGCTTACTATGTATTCCAGTCTTACTGGACAACTAAACCAATGGTGCATATCTATGGTCATTCCTGGCCCGTACGTTGGGGAAATGACGGAGAGGAGAAAATGGTAAAAGTATTTTCCAATTGCGATGAAGCGGAACTATTCGTGAATGGAAAAAGTTATGGAGTAAAAAAACGCAATAGCCAGGATTTTCCTGCTGCAGGTCTTCGCTGGAATGTGCCATTCAATAAAGGAACGATAAATGTAAAGGTGATCGCGAAGAAAGGGAAGATCGTATTGGAAGACGCGATCAGTTTTCAGTACCAGACGGAAAAATGGACAAAACCGGTGAAGTTGATATTGGAGAAAATAAAAGAAGAGAATGGAGAAGTGACGTTGCAGGTAAAAGCGAACGATGAGAAAAATATACTCTGCCTGGATGCGATCAACTGGATAAGATTCGGGATTACGGGGGATGGCAAACTGATCGATAACCAGGGCACATCCAGTGGTTCCAATTATGTACAGCTATACAATGGCAGGGCTATCATACGTCTAAAAACAAATAACGGGCATTCTGTAGTAAGTGTTAAGTCAGATGGAATGCCCACTGTATTTATTAATCTATAATTATGCTTAATCGTTATATACTGGCGCTTCTATTTTTTGCAGGAACTGTCCCTGTTTTTTCGCAAACGACGGTAAATGATCCTGCGCTTAAACTATGGTACAGCAAACCAGCTTCTATCTGGGAGGAAGCATTACCCCTGGGAAATGCTAAAACGGGAGCCATGGTCTTTGGCGGTATCAGTAAAGAGCGTTACCAGTTGAATGATAATACCCTTTGGTCGGGTGCGCCGCAACCGGGTAACAATCCTAACGGACCTGTATACCTGCCTTTGGTGAGAGAGTTGATATTCGCGGGCAACTATGATAGCGCTGCGGCCACCTGGAAAAAAATGCAGGGTCCTTATTCTTCCCGGTACCTGCCATTGGGAGATCTTTGGTTGCAAAACACATTACAGGATACCATCCCATCTTTTTATTACCGGGACCTTGATCTGAATACAGCAACTGCTACAGTAAAATATACAGTCAATGGAGTTAGTTATACAAGGGAGACCCTGATCAGCCATCCCGGCAAAGTAATGGTGATACGGATCACAGCGGATAAGAAAAACGCGATCAATTTTAATACATTCCTTACAAGTAAGTTAAAGTACACAACAACAGCTGTAGCTGCAGATCAATTGATACTAAAAGGAAAAGCGCCTAAATATGTTGCCAACCGTGATTATGAGGCAAAACAAATTGAATATGATGAATCGCCAGGTGGAGAAGGAATGACCTTTGAGATACAGGTGAAGCTCGTGACAGAAGGTGGCACAATGAAAAAAGCCGGTGAGCACCTGGCTGTGTCCAATGCGAATGCAGTAACGATCTATCTTTCTGAAGCAACAAGTTTTAATGGGTTTGATAAATCGCCTGCAACGCAGGGCAAAAATCCGGGAGATGAAGCCACAAGCAATATGCGTTTGGCATTACGGCAGTCCTTCGCTCAGTTAAAAGCAGCTCATATCCGCGATTACCAGTCTTTGTTCAACAGGGTAAAACTGGATCTTGGATCATCCGCTGCCAAAATAAAACTACCAACAGATGAGCGCTTAAAACAATACAGTGCCTCTCCTGATGACAAACAGTTGCAGACCCTCTACTACCAGTTTGGCCGCTATTTGATGATCGCGGCTTCAAGACCTGGATCAAGGCCAACAAATCTGCAGGGAATCTGGAACGATCATGTGCAGCCTCCCTGGGGTAGCAACTATACTACGAATATCAATACAGAAATGAATTACTGGTTGGCAGAGAATACGAATCTTTCTGAATGTCATCAACCCTTATTTGATTTCATGAAAGAACTGGCGGTGAACGGGGCAGTAACAGCGAAAGTCAATTATAATATCAATGAGGGCTGGGTTACGCATCATAATTCAGATCTCTGGGCCAAGACATCACCACCGGGCGGATATGAATGGGATCCGAAAGGTGTGCCCCGCTGGAGTTGCTGGCCAATGGCAGGTGCCTGGTTCAGTACACATCTATGGGAACATTATTTATTTACCGGCGATAAAAAATTCCTGAAAGAACAAGCTTATCCATTGATGAAAGGCGCCGCGCAGTTTATGCTGCAATGGCTGATCAAAGACCCGGCTACCGGTTTTCTGATTACCAATCCATCCACATCGCCGGAGAATACGATCAAGATCAAAGGCAAAGAATATCAACTGAGCATGGCATCTACTATGGATATGTCCATTATCCGGGAATTATTCACCGCACTTATCAAAACGACAACAGTACTGGATACTGACAAGGCATTCAGGGATCAGTTGATCAGCGCGAAAGAAAAACTATACCCCTATCATATCGGCCAGTACGGGCAATTGCAGGAATGGTTCAATGATTGGGATGATCCAAAAGATAAACATCGGCACCTGTCTCATTTGTTTGGTTTATATCCCGGGAGCCAGATCAGTTTGAACAGCGCACCGGAACTGGCTGCAGCAGCCAAACAATCATTGATCTTTCGCGGTGATGTGAGCACTGGCTGGTCAATGGCATGGAAGATCAACTGGTGGGCCAGATTACAGGATGGTGAACACGCCTATAAAATACTAAGTGATGCATTTACCTATATCAACCCTGCAGAAATAAGAGAGACAATGGGCGGCGGAGGTACATACCCTAATTTGTTTGATGCACATCCGCCATTCCAGATCGATGGAAATTTCGGAGCTACTGCAGGTATCACGGAAATGTTATTACAAAGTCATGCAGGTGAATTATTCTTATTGCCTGCCCTGCCTGCTATCTGGAACAAGGGATCAGTTAAAGGAATAAAAGGACGGGGCAATTTCACGGTGAACATCGATTGGAATGAAGGCCGGCTGGTGAGGTCAACTATCTATTCCGGTTCAGGAGGGAATTGTCGTATACATACATTACAGCCGGTGAAAATAATAGAATCGTCTTCGGTGACTGCAACAGGTATAAATCCTAACGAATTGAATACGGTATATGGTAAACCAGTGTATGAGAAAAATGCGAATGCAACACTGCAGGATCTGGACCAGCGCAATGGGTTTGTCATTGATTTTAAAACAGAGAAAGGCAAAACATATACTGTTGTGCCCAGATAGTTTACAAGTTTACAGGTAAGCGTTCCTGGTTTTGCAAGATCGAAAAACGAACAACACTGAACCAGGAACCAAGAAAAAGTAGTTAATTAAAAATAGTAGAAATGGATAAATTCAGGAATATACTGGTAGTTGTTTTTACACTTGCATTTTCTTTCAGTTTACAGGCGCAGGAGATTAGCTGGTCAGAGATTGCTCCTGGCGTATGGAAGGGAATAGTGGGTAAGCCTGAGACCTATGATCTATTGAAGGCCGCGGGATCTTTGCCGGATAAGGCGGGATTAGAAAAGATAGCCGCGTCCGCATTTCCTTTTTCCAAACAGGATATAGCCGCTGCTGTGGCAGATGGCAGAACAAGTCTTCGTTTTCCATTGGATAAGGAAGAACAGCTTTATGGGTTTGGCCTTAATTTTCAAACCGTGCATCAGCGGGGAAAGATCCTGCAATTGCATGTAGATCATTATGGAGGCAAGGACAATGGCCGCACACATGCACCGGTACCGTTTTATGTTTCTTCCAAAGGCTACGGTGTTTTTATTAATTCAGCAAGGTATATCAATGTATATGCGGGTTCAGGAGTGCGGAAGGATAGCGAACATCCTCCGGTAGAAAAAGATCGCAATACCGATAAGACCTGGAGCTCACGTCCGTATTCAGATGCGGTGGAAATAGCAATTCCTGCTGCTGGTGTGGAAGTATATGTATTTGCTGGCCCAACGCCTTTGGATGCTGTGCGAAGATTTAATCTTTTTAATGGGGGTGGAGTATTGCCACCACGCTGGGGTCTTGGTTTTACGCAACGCGTAAAGTCATTATATACTTCCGATGAAGTAGAAAAAGAAGCCGCCGCATTTGCAGAGAAAGGATTTCCGCTTGATTATATTGGGCTGGAGCCAGGCTGGCAAAGTCGTGCATACCCCGGTACATTTGAATGGGATAAAAAACGTTATCCCGAACCCGCCACCTTTGTAAAAAAAATGTTGGAAAAAAATATCCGGTTGAATCTATGGATCAATCCTTATATCTCCAAACAGGCTTCTTTCTATAAAAGCATTACACCTTATACGGGTTCGCATACAGTATGGGTTGGTGAAGTACCTGATTTTAATATACCGGAAGCAAGAAAAATATTCTTCGGACAATTACAAAAAGACCAGGTGGATATCGGTGTGAGCGGGTATAAGATCGACGAGGTGGATGGGTATGATCATTATCTCTGGCCGGATGTAGCAAGTTTTCCCTCAGGTATAAGTGCAGAACAGATGCGGCAGACATACGGCGTACTGGCCATGCGGTACAGTGCGGATATGTATCATCAAAAGAACGAGCGCACATTTGGTCTTGTACGCGCGTCCAATGCAGGTGCGGTTTCTTTTCCTTATGTTATTTACAATGATTATTATAATCATGAAGATTTTATAACAGCGCTGATCAATAGCGGCTATTCCGGTGTATTGTGGACACCGGAAGTAAGGGCTTCCAAAACGGCAGAAGAATGGTTGCGTCGTTTTCAAACAGTTATTTTCTCACCTATGGCAATGATCAACGCCTGGTCGAGTGGTACCAAGCCCTGGTCATATCCTGAAGTGGCCGACCAGGTAAAAGAACTTGCTTTGTTGAGGATGCAGATGATGCCTTATTGGTATAGCGAATTCGCGAAATATCATTTTGAAGGTACTCCACCTTTCAGGGGCATGTCATTGGAACCTGGATTTAAACCGGAACTTAAAAAAGAAGCGGGTAGTGCAAACCTGGAAGAGAATCCTTATGCAGAAGCGACGAATAAGGAGATCAAGGATCAGTATATGGCCGGCGAATATTTATTGGTAGCACCCTTATTTACCGGTCAGCAGACAAGAAAAGTAATTTTACCCAAAGGCAAATGGTATGATTTCTACACCGGTGAATATGCGGGTGATGGAGAGGTGATAACGGTTACACCCGGGCTGAATAAAATACCGGTATATGTAAAAGATGGTGCGCTCATTCCAATGATGCCGCCATTATTGCATGCGCCAAAGCCAACTGAGAAAATAGATCTTGAAATAAGACATTATGGAGAGAAGCCGGGAACTTATAAGTTATACGATGATGATGGAGAAACGTTCAATTATGAAAAGGGCGAGTATAGCTGGCGCTGGTTAAAAACTGAAAAAGATAAAAAAGGTCAATGGAAAGGAATAATTGATGCGCCGGCAAAAGGAAAACCAAGCACAATAGGCAAAGTAACATGGAAATTCATGACAAAATAGTGGAAGCTCATGATCCTCTAATTGAAACAGCTTTTATGAAGATGAAAATGGACAGTATGAAGTTTCTTTTCCTGGTATTGGGAATATTAATGATCGGTTGTAACTCACAGAAACATATGCCCCGCAGTTCCTCCCTGTATAAAGAAATAGAACAGGTATTGCGCAAGCAGGTGCTGGAGAAAGCTGATTGGGCCATGCAGCAACAACCTGTTACGGTAACCGCACAAAGCTCAGTAAGAAGTGCAGGTGGCAAACATGATTTTTATTCAGAAGGTGATTATTGGTGGCCTGATCCGGCAAACGTGGATAGCCCCTATATTCAGCGTGACGGGATGACCAATCCTGATAATTTTGTTGCCCATCGTATCGCCATGATAAGGTTCAGCCAGGTCATTGGTGCATTGGCGGCAGCTTATAAAATCACGGGAGATGAAAGATATGTGCGGCATGCTTTATCGCATTGCAAAGCATGGTTTACCGATAGCGCAACGATGATGAACCCTAACCTGTTATATGCGCAGGCAATAAAAGGTCGTGCTACCGGCCGCGGTATAGGCATTATTGATACTATTCATTTTATAGAAGTAGTACAGGGACTATTGGTGATGATGGATGCAAAACAAATGGATAAACAGGTGATAGAAGGCACCAGGGCATGGTTTACACAATATCTTAACTGGCTCACTACTCATCAATACGGCAAAGATGAAATGAATGCAGCCAACAATCATGGTACCTGCTGGGTGATGCAGGTGGCGGCTTTTGCAAAATTTACCGGCAATGAGGAATTACTGAAATTTTGCGGCGACCGGTATAAAAATGTATTGTTACCTAACCAGATGGCTGCTGATGGCGGTTTTCCGCGTGAACTGGCAAGAACAAAACCTTATGGGTACTCATTGTTCAATCTTGATGCAATGGCAACCATCTGCCAGGTGTTGTCATCTGGAAAAGAAAACCTCTGGGAATATCAAACTGCCGATGGGAAATCTATCAGAAAAGGTATTGAGTACTTGTATCCTTTTGTAGCAGATAAGGCAAAATGGCCGTTTAAACAGGATGTTATGTATTGGAACAACTGGCCTGTTGCGCATCCTTTTCTTGTATTTGGCGCGGCGGCATACAATAATAAAGAATGGTTTAACACCTGGGCAAAACTGGAACATGCCCCGACCGTGGAAGAGGTGATCAGGAATCTTCCTGTCCGAAACCCGGTCATTTGGATAGATAAATAGTTTCGGGTTTGGAGTTTAACGCTCTTAGTTCTTTAAGAAAGATGGTTTTGTTATCCTGGTTGAGAATTTAGAAAAGACAATTTAAAGTATATGAAGAAATATGGTTTTTGGTTAGTGTGTATGTTTTTATTCGCGGTTGCTGATCTGTCGGCACAAACAACTGGTGATGAAGACCGGGAGATGTTCAACAATGCAAAGACGCGTGATCAGCAGGCGATAGATGAAGCGGTAAATGGCTGGTGGACTGCTTCCATGAAAACACGGGACCAGCGGATTGCATGGTGGGCCGATGCGAAATTCGGCATGTTCATTCATTGGGGCATCTATTCGCTGCCTGGAGGTGAGTGGAAGGGAAAACAGGTGAGTGGGTATGCAGAACACCTGATGCGCAAAGAAAAAATCTCCCGCAAAGAATACCTTGACCTTGCGCACCAGTTTAATCCAACACTTTTTAACGCGGATGAATGGATTGCCAATGCAAAAAAAGCGGGTATGAAATATTTTATCATTACCGCCAAACATCATGATGGTTTCGCGATGTACAACTCCGCTATATCTGATTTTGACCTGGCCGACCAGTCCCCTTTTAAAAGAGATCCTATGGCAGAGCTGGCAATAGCAGCAAAAAAACAGGGAATAAAATTCGGGTTCTATTATTCGCATGCATTTGACTGGGAACATCCAGATGCACCGGGCAATGACTGGGAATTAAATAACCCTGGCGGAGATAAACTATTGGGTGGTACACGCTGGTATGACGCACATCCTGAATGGTTGCCCAAAGCGCAGAAATATGTGCGGGAAAAAGCCATTCCGCAGATACAGGAACTGATAAAAAAATATCATCCCGATATTCTCTGGTTTGATACACCTCAGAAACTTCCGCTATCAGAAAATATAGTTATACTAAAAGCGATCCGCGAAGCCGATCCCAATATTGTAGTCAACGGCCGACTGGTCAGGAGTGCGACAGGTAATATGGGTGATTACCGGAATACGGCAGATAGACCAGCCGAATTTTTTCCTGTTACAGATAGCTGGTGGGAAGCTATACCGACAACCAATGAAAGCTATGGCTATCACCAATTCGACAAAAGTCATAAACCGGTAGCGCATTTTATACAATTGCTTGCCAAAGCGGCATCAAGAGGAGGTAACCTGCTGATGAATATCGGGCCCAAAGGTGATGGAGCTTTTGATCAACCGGATCTGCAAATACTACAGGGTATTGGCAAATGGATGGACAGGAACGGGGAGAGCATTTATGCAACACATGCTGGTCCATTGCCTTTTCAGAACTGGGGCGTATCTACTTTGAAGGATAACAAATTATACCTGCATGTTTTTAGATGGCCTGCCAAGGGAAAATTGTATGTCGGTGGATTAAAAAACGGAATAGGTAAAGCTTACCTGCTTGCAGATCCTTCCAAAAAGATGACTACGAAAAGACTGAATGAAAAAGATATACTGATCGATCTGCCGGCAACAGCACCTGATACGGTCAATACCGTTATCGTGGTGGAATTGACAGCTAAACCGGTAACAGATACAGTCCGCTTTATTGCGCCCGGGGTCGCGGGTGAACGCCTGCTTGCATTTGATGCCAAACTAACTGGTGCAGGTTTTGGTTTTGGCGATGGAAAAACGGACCGTTATTATGTAGAAGGATGGAAGAAAAAAAACCAATCGCTATCATGGGAATTCAGAATGGTTGAGCCCAATGATTTTAGTGCTATTATAAAATATGTAACAGGTGATAGCATAGGTGGGAGTTGCCAATTATTACTGGACGGGAAAAAAATAGCTGAAATAAATATTGAGACAGGGAAGAACAATGCGGTGATCGCTCAAAAACTACCGGACCTGAAGTTAAACGCTGGTGTTCATCGGCTGGAAATAATACCCCTCAATATTACCAAAGCGGAACTAATGAAATTACTGGAGATTCAATTGGATCCTCTTAAAAAATAAACGTGGGAAGAAATAAGGTATATCATTATTTGAGGCGACTGGTTATATGCTGCATGATATGGGGAGGACTATCCTGCACATCAGTGTATGCACAACAAAAAGGGAAGATAAAAATAGTTTGCATCGGCGCGAGCATTACACAGGGCGCAACCATCAAACACCCCGAACAATATGCTTATCCCGCACAGTTGCAGGCGCTGCTTGGCGCAAAGTATGTAGTGAATAATTTGGGAGTGAATAGTTGTACCCTGCTTAATAGCGGGAACAAACCTTATACCAGTACAAAAGAATACCGTACTGCGCTGGAAACAAATCCTGCTATTGTATTTATTGATCTCGGTGGTAATGATAGCAAGCTGATCAATAGAGTAAAGATGGATGAATTTGAAAAAGATTATCATGCGTTGATCCGTTCTTTTACAGCGTTGCCTTCCCGCCCGAGGATCATCCTGCTGTTACCTGTCAAATCGTTTGTTACAGATACGGCTGGTATCTGGGACCCTGTTATTGTTAAAAAGATCATCCCGGCTATTCAACAGGTTGCTTATGAGGAAAAACTGGAACTGGTGAATTTGTATTCCCTGTTTTCCGATAAGCCGGAACGTTATACGGATAAGATACATCCCGATGCTGCAGGTGCAACAATGATCGCAAAAAACCTTGCCCGTATTATCAATCAACAACGGGATACGGCATATGATATCATTAATAAAATAAATATTCCGAAAACGATCAGTTCTTTTTATGGATATACATGCGCCGGTTTTGAAATGAATGGCCGCAATTGTAAGATCGCGCAACCAAAACGGGCTGCAACTGGTCATCCATGGGTGTGGCGTGCAAGATTCTGGGGGCATGAGCCACAGGCGGATATCGCGTTGCTGGAGCTGGGTTTTCATATTGTGTACTGTGATGTGGCAGAATTATTTGGTAACAAAGAATCGGTGGACCTATGGAATAAGTATTATCAGTTTCTTCAAAAGAACGGGCTGGCAAAAAAGACTGTATTGGAAGCAATGAGTCGTGGCGGCGTATATGCGTACAACTGGGCGGCAGAAAATCCTGGTCTTGTGGCGGCGGTGTATGCTGATAATCCGGTACTTGATCTGAAAAGCTGGCCAGGAAACTGGCGCAAAGATAAAAGCGCAAAAGAATGGGAAGTGTTCAAAAAAGATTATGGATTTACTTCGGATGAGGAAACGGTAACATTTAGTGGAAGCCCCATAGATAAAGTAAAGATGATCGTAAAAGGGAAATACCCCATGCTGCATATCTGTGCGGATGAAGATGAGGCGGTACTGATGGAGGAGAATACAATTCCTTTTGAAAAAAAGATCAAAGCGTTGGGCGGTAATATCAGGGTTATTCATAAGCCGGGATTTAAACACCATCCACATAGTTTACCAGATCCGGAACCTATTGTAGATTTTATGTTAAAGGCAACGGGATTTAAATCGCTATAATAAATAAAATAGAATAATAAAAGACTTTAGTATGCATAGAATATTAGTAGGAGCGACTGCTGGCCTGTTGCTTACAACAGCAACTATCGCACAAAAAATTCCTCTGCCGCAGATATTCTCAGGGGCTGAGCAGCAGACAACGCTGATGTTGAAAGAAATACCGTTAGCTAATGTGGGTAAACCTGAATTAGTAACACCTCGTACGCTTGATAAGGGTGAATTAAAAATGGTTGCTTCCCGTGACTGGACAAGTGGTTTTTTCCCTGGAGTATTATGGTCGTTATATGAATACACAGGAAAGCCGGAATGGAAAACAAAGGCACAGCTTTTTACAGCCAATATCGAAAAAGAGAAACTAAATGGTGTTACCCATGACATGGGATTTAAAATCTATTGCAGTTTTGGAAACGGCTACCGGTTGACAAAAGATCCTTCTTATCGGGATGTGATCATCCAGTCGGCCCGCACCTTATCTACCCGTTTTAACCCGGTCATTGGCTCTATTCGTTCCTGGGACCATAGTCGTGAAAAATGGGGGTTCCCTGTCATCATTGATAATATGATGAACCTCGAATTATTATTTGAAGCTACGAAGCTGACAGGCGATTCTTCCTTTTATAAGATCGCTGTTGCACATGCGAACACGACAATGAAAAATCATTACCGGGCCGATAATAGTTCTTATCATGTTGTGGATTATGATACAATAACCGGTAAAGTAGTAAAGAAGAATACCCACCAGGGCTATGCACATGAATCTGCATGGAGCCGTGGCCAGGCCTGGGGACTGTATGGCTTCACCATGTGTTATCGTTATACAAAAGATCCTCGCTACCTGGAGCAGGCGCAAAAGATCGCCAGCTACATGCTGAACCATCCAAATATGCCAGCCGATCTGGTTCCCTACTGGGACTATAATGCACCCAATATCCCTAAGGAGGAAAAAGATGTATCCGCGGCGGCGGTGCTGGCTTCGGGCTTACTGGAGTTAAGCACTTATAGTAAGAACGGCAAAACATATAAAACGAAAGCGGGTAAAATAATTGCTGCTATCGCGGATCATTATACCTCACCTGCCGGTAGTAATAAAGGATTTATATTGGCGCACAGCACCGGTTCCAAACCATCGGGATCGGAAGTGGATGTGCCATTGAACTATGCGGATTATTATTACCTGGAAGCGCTACTCAGGTGGAAGAAATTAACGACAGCTAAAAAACTATTCTAAAACAACAGAACAATAACCGGTATCGGCAAACGGCCGTATTAATTTAAAGAGCATGAGAAAAATCATACCAGTCATTTTAGTGGTAGCATTGTTGGCAACAGTTGATGCAGCTGCTGCGGTTATTAAAGTGTCTTCTGTTATTGCATTACAGAATGCGATCAATGTTGCCAGGCCTGGAGATATTATTTTATTGACAGATGGCATATATACTACGACAGCGGATATTACCATAAATAAAACAGGCACGCAATCACAACCTATTACGATTGCAGCGGAACATACAGGCGCGGCAGAGATCACTGGCAGCAATGGGATCAACCTGGTGAGCCCGGCAGCCTATATTATTATCCGTGGATTTAAGTTCACGCATGCCGCATCGAAGGCAAAGTCTGCAGCAGGTACCAGTTTCTGCCAGTGGACACATAATGTTTTTGAAACGCCTGGTGTGGGAGAATACCTGACCATAGCGGGAAATGATCATCAAATTGACTACAACACCTTTCAGAATAAAAAAGAGATGGGCCGCATTCTTGCGATAAGAGGCAGCGGTAGCCAGGTAGCAGAGCGACTCTGGATCCACCATAATTATTTTTTCAACTATCCTGATCAGGGTGGTGCCAATGGTGCAGAGACCTTGCAGTTCGGACTTAGCGGGTATAGTCTTTCTTCAAGCAACAGTATCGTGGAGTACAATCTTTTTGAGAAATGTGCAGGTGAAAATGAACTGATCTCCATAAAAGCATCCGCGGTGACCGTTCGGTACAATACGATCCGTGATTGCGCCGCACAGTTTACACTACGTCACGGAAATCGCTGCCAGGTGTATGGCAATTACTTTTTTAACACACCGGGTCTGCGCATCTTTGGTGATGATCATGTGATACACAGTAATTACTTTGAAAATTGCAGCCTGGCTATCAATATTGGTAATGGTGGCGCTGAAGTAGCCGATGGTGCTCCGCTTACTTCGCATGACCGGCCCGATCGCGTGTTGATCGCATTCAATACATTGGTGAATAATAAAGTTAATATCACGCAAACAGCCCGTACGAATGGCCTGGGTTCTACATACATCACTATCGCTAATAACATCATACAGGGAGGTGGTGCCGCTGTCACTATTGTGGGACCATCTACCAACCCGGTATGGTCTGGTAATATAATTTTTAATACCAGCGGGGCGGGAGATATGCCAGCCGGTACATTTACGAATACGGACCCAAAACTGGCAAAAGACGCGAAGGGCATATTTCACCTGCAAAAAGGCAGCCCGGCAATCGGCGCGGTAAATAAAACACCGGCCTCTATTACTGTTGATATGGATGGGCAGCCAAGAAAATCGCCAACAGCCACAGGCGCTGATGAATATTCTACTGCTCCTGTGATTGCACATAGCCTGCAATCGATAGAGGTTGGGGCAAATGCAAAATAGGGGGAAGCTGTTTCAACTCGTTTTTAACACGGAAGCACGGAGAATAGGTGGTCAATCAATTTATCAAAGTGCATTATTCTTCTGATCCGGACTTATAAGACTACCCGAATAAAGGAAGCACGGAATTGGAACACTCTGCCAATTCCGTGCTTCCTTTATTTTTGAATTACTAATTTCAAAATAATCAGGGTAATAGTCCCGGCCAGGGGCAATGACTGGCTATCTATTCTCCGTGCTTCCGTGTTAAAAAACAAAAGAGGATATGCATGCCAAAATAGATGAATAAAAGGTGATTCTCCCCCCCCGGGATTCCCTTAATAATCGGTTAGTTGCAGATGCTAATCAGGTTTATTACCGTGTAAAGAGATTGCTTATAACCATGAAAAAGATTTTTTTAATAATAGGCTTTTATTCCTGCCTGCTCTCCACGCAGGCACAACCCCTTACGCAGCAGGAGCGAATGAAATGGTGGCAGGAAGCTCGTTTCGGAATGTTCATCCACTGGGGCGTATACGCGCAACTTGCCGGGGTATATAACGGTCATGAACAGGCCAGGGGCGGGGCAGAATGGATCATGAACCGCATGAAAGTTCCTGTAGACAGTTACCAGGCTTATGCCAAACAATTCAATCCGGTAAAATTTGATGCCGATGAATGGGTAAAAACTGCAAAGAATGCCGGGATGAAATATATCGTCATCACCGCCAAACATCATGATGGTTTCGCGATGTTTAAAACAGCGGCATCCAAATGGAATATCGTGGATGCCACGCCTTATGGTAAAGATGTATTGAAGCCATTGGCTGATGCCTGTAAAAAATATGGGATCAAGCTGGGATTTTATTATTCACAAGCCCAGGACTGGAACAACCCGGGCGGTTCTGCTGCAAGAAAGGTAATGAACGAAGGATGGCCCAATCCTGACAGCGCGAAGATCGATGCTTTTACGAAAGAACATAATGGTCACTGGGACCCCAAACAGGAGACCAGCAGTTTTGCCGAGTATATAGACCGGGTAGCAGTACCACAGGTTAAAGAACTAATGTCAAATTATGGAGAGGTTGCTGTGCTTTGGTGGGATACGCCAACTAATATGACCGATGAAGCTGCATTAAAACTACAGGCATTATTAAAATTGCAGCCGCAGATCATTACCAATGACCGGTTAAAAAGACCCAATTTCCCGGGTGATACTAAAACACCTGAACAAAAAATCCCCAATCTTAGTGAACTCGATGGTAAATTCTGGGAAACATGTATGACGATGAATGGTACCTGGGGATTCAGAACATCCGATAATAAATGGAAATCGAATGAGACACTTATCCGCAACCTGGTTGATATTGCTTCTAAAGGAGGTAACTATCTATTGAATGTCGGACCAAAACCTGATGGTAGTTTCCCCGAACAAAGCGTGCAAAGTCTTAAAGCGATTGGCGACTGGATGAAAATAAATGGTGAAGCTATTTACGCTACACATGCAAGTCCACTGGCCCCGATGGCATGGGGCAGGTGTACGATGAAAGAGGCTGGTGCATCCACGATCTTATACTTATCCGTCTTTGACTGGCCCGCTGATCAACATCTCGTTGTACCGGGTATAAAAAATGAGATTGTTTCAGCAAGCCTGCTGGCAACAAATACAAGACTAAAAACAACAAGAACAGGAAATGATGTAGTGATCCAGCTTCCTGCTAAACCACAAAGCGCCATTGCTACTGTTATTAAACTGACGGTAAAAGGAAAAATGGATCGTTGGTTGCCAGAGGAGAAAGGGAAGATGAAAACAGGTGAATTGGATTAGGGATATTGGGTACAGGGGGCCAGATATTGGATGTTGGATGGCAGATGTTAGATGTTGGATACAGTATCAGGGCTTTCCTGGTGAATATAATGATAAGGAGTACTGTTTTTAAATTGTTATTCAGTTCCTCGAACAATCAACTAATTATGAAAATATCTTTTCTTGTTTTTCTTTTGTTTACAACGGTTCACGCAGTCATTGCAGCAGATACCGATATTATCAGGTACGGAGCAGTGGGTGATAGCAAGACGATGAATACAAAAGCCATTCAGGAAGCGATTGATGCCTGTAACAACAGCGGTGGCGGAAAGGTTTTTTTTCCGGCTGGTATTTATTTATCAGGCACGATCGTCATTAAAGACAATGTAACCCTGCATTTGCAAAAGGGCGCGAGATTATTGGGAAGTACGGACCTGGAAGAATACAGGAATATCGACCCCTTCACAGAAGGACTGGGTATTGATGTTGGTTGGGCATTGGTAGTGGCGGCCGATGCAAAAAATATCGGAATAGAAGGAGAAGGAGCCATTGATGGACAAGGCGCTAAATTAAAAGAACTGCATATT
This sequence comes from uncultured Terrimonas sp., assembly GCA_964528095.1. Taxonomy (GTDB): domain Bacteria; phylum Bacteroidota; class Bacteroidia; order Chitinophagales; family Chitinophagaceae; genus CAZGSG01. The sequence goes on along the minus strand of CAZGSG010000003.1, from coordinate 31,727 downwards.
TTAAAAGATACACGTCCGGAAGGACAACGCTGGGGACGTCGGCCTTTTTTAGTACGGATTGTAAGATGTACTGGAGTTACAGTAAAGGACGTAACACTTAACTATGCGGCAGCCTGGACATCTCATTATTTTCAGTCGAAAAAAATACAAATAGAAAATGTAAAGATCGTAAGCGTGGGCGTTGCCCATAATGATGGTATAGATATCGACGGCTGTGAGGAAGTGAGTATAAAAAATTGCGATATTGTAAGTGGTGATGATGCGTTGGTGTTCAAGACCACTTCCAGCAAGTCGCCTTGCAGGAATATTGTCGTAAGCGGGCTGCGCTTAAAAAGCAACCAGGCCGGTATTAAAATGGGTACAGAGTCGATGGCTGCTTTTGAGAATATCAAAATATCGGACTGTCATATCTATGATACAAAAAATGGCGGCATCAAATTACTAACGGTGGACGGCGCATACCTGCGTAACGTGGAGATTTCCAATATCACCATGAGTGAAGTAAGAACGCCCATGCTTTTCCGGCTGGGATCGAGGCTAAATGTGTTTAGAAAAAACCAGGATAGCAAACAGCCCACCGGGTTATTTGAAAATGTAGTAATAAAGAATGTAAAAGCAAAAGCGGCAGACAGCGCACAATTAAAACCGCCTGCCGGCATATTGATTACAGGGGTGCCCGGTCATTATATCACGGGACTTACGCTGGAGAATATTGAAATAGAGTTGCTGGGAACGGGGACTGCTGATAACTCGCGACATGTGGTTCCGGAAGCGATTGATCAATATCCCGAAGTAAAAACGTTTGGGCCTGTCATACCCGCATATGGAGTATGGGCACGACATGTAAAAGGACTGAAGCTAAAGAATATCGTCTTTCGTATAAAAAATAATGACCTGCGACCTGCATTTATCATACAGGATGGCCAGGATATCAGCATTATTGGTTGTAATATACCTGCTACTACTGGAGCGCAGGCGATCATTCGCCTGGAAGATGTGGCCGGAGCGACGATCAGTGCAAATACAGTAGGAGGAACAGCTGCTGCTTTTGTGAGAGTAGAAGGTGCGGGATCCAAATCGATCAGGCTAAAAGCTAATAAACTAAATGCTGCGATAAAAAAAGTGGAAACGGTAACTGGTGCACAGCCTTCAGTGGCCCTGAACAATTAGTTCATAGATGCAATCAACCTTAATTGGGTAATAGACCGGAATACAAATAACCTGTATGAAATTATTTCTCTTTACCATACTCTTACTTTGGTATACAGGTGAATCAATACCTGTCTCGGCGCAATCAGCGGCGATTCCAGTTGTTCGCAGACAGGCGCTGAGTTCTTCGGATTTTATTTTCTTCTATGGCAATACAGACAATATTGCAAAAAACATCCAGCTTAATAAACCCGTAACCGTTGCTTTTTTGGGTGGCTCTATTACCAATATGAAAGGCTGGCGTGATATGGTTTGTCAATTTCTTTCAGAAAAATATCCATCGGTACAATTCAATTTTATCAATGCAGGTATTCCATCGCTGGGAAGCGTGCCGCATGCTTTCCGGTTTCGGTCAGATGTGCTTGCCAAAGGAAAAATCGACTGGCTTTTTGTAGAATCTGCGGTAAATGATAAGGCCAATAATACGGGTGAGCTACAGCAACGGCGGGCATTGGAAGGAATTATACGACAGGCTTATTCAGCAAATCCTCTAATGAATATCGTGTTGATGGCTTTTGCTGATGAATTTAAACTGGCGGACTACAAAGAAGGAAAAATCCCGGTTGAAGTGGGTGTACACGAGGATATCGCTAAATATTATCACCTGCCTTTTATCAATCTCGCAAAAGAAGTGTATGAGCGTATACAGGCAGGAGAATTTTCCTGGGAAAATGATTTTAAAAACCTGCATCCCTCACCTTTTGGCCAGCAAATTTATTTCAATACGATCAGCACGTATATCAGTAAGGCGGTTAACAAACCCATTTCACAGGGCATAACAAAAACAAAGATGCCTTTGCCTATGCAATCATTGCAATATGGCAGGGGCGACTATTTATCATTTGATGCTGCCTTGCACAGGCAGGGTTTTAGTATTGATCCTGAATGGAAGCCTGCAGATAGCGCAAAGACCCGTGAGGGGTTTGTGCATGTGCCGATGCTCACAGGCGAAACAATCGGAGCCAGCTTTGATCTTTCTTTTACGGGTACCGCGGTTGGTCTTGCTGTAGTTGCCGGTCCGGATGCAGGAACGATCGGCTATTCCATTGATGGTGAACCTGGCCAAACCCTTGATCTGTATAACAGGTACAGCGCCTCGCTTCATTTGCCTCAGTATGTTTTGCTGGCAGATGAGCTAAGCGATTCAAAACATAGTATTCATATAAAGATCCTCAAGGAAAAGAACACCCGATCAAAAGGGCATGCGGTACGGATCGTTCATTTATTAGTAAATAAATAAGATGATAAAATATATGAGCATAGTGCGGTTGTCAGGTTTTCGATTTTTTGTAACGCGGCTGTTACTGGCTGGAATGTTGGCGGTTAATTGGTACGGCATAGCGGCGCAGGTAAATATGGATGAGATGTGGGATAAAAGCGCAGCCGGCAAAGAGCATCCCAATATTCAATGGTTTAAGGACGCGAAATTTGGAATGTTCATACACTGGGGACTTTATTCAAAACTGGCAGGTACCTGGAAGGGTAAAAATATATACGGTAGTGGCGAATGGATCATGAACCAGGCAAAGATCCCGGCAAAGGAATACGAAAAAGTGGCTGAAGATTTTAACCCTGCTGGTTTTGATGCGGCAGAATGGGCGCAACTGGCAAAAGACGCGGGAATAAAATATATGGTCATTACAGCTAAACACCATGAAGGGTTTGCGATGTATGATTCCAAAGTGAGCGATTTTAATATTGTAAAAGCTACGCCATACAAAAAAGATCCGATGAAGGAACTGGCATTGGAAACCCGCAAAAGAAATATACAATTCGGGTTTTACTATTCTCAGTTCATCGACTGGCATGAGCCGGATGGAGGCAAAAATTCCTGGGATTTTGATGAGACAAAAAAAGACTATCTCCGTTATTATAAAGAAAAAGCTATTCCCCAGTTGAAAGAGTTGATGACGAATTATGGTCCGCTTGGTATCGTATGGTTCGATATGCCCGGTGGTCTTACTAAAGAACAGACACAGCATCTCGTAGACACGCTTCGTGGTTTGCAGCCGAAGACCTTGTTCAGCAGCAGGGTAGGACAGGGACTGGGAGACTATAAAGATTTTGGAGATTCAGAGATTCCTGCGACGCCCATACCCGGCGCCTGGGAATCGATCTATACACATAATGATTCATGGGGCTATATCAAACATGACATGAATTTTAAATCCCCGGAAGAGATCATCCGGTTACTGGCAAGTGTAGCATCAAAAGGGGGTAACCTGATGTTGAATATAGGGCCGGATGGCGAAGGTAAAATGCCTGCCTATTCCATCAGGTATTTACAGGAAACGGGTAAGTGGTTGCAAAAAAATGGCGAGAGCATCTATGGCACTACCTATGGTTTTATTCCTGCACAACCCTGGGGTGTTACCACGGCTAAGCCTGGCAGATTATACCTGCATGTGTTTACCCGTCCTGCAAATGGAAAATTACTTCTGCCTTCCATCAGCAGTTCGGTGAAGGCTGTATATGCGTTGAATGGAAAGAAAGCAGTTGCCTGGAAAAAAAATGGAAATGATCTTATTATTGACCTGCCTGCTTTTGAAAAAGACCATCACAATACTGTATTTGTCCTGGAGTACAACGGTGCGCAGCCTGCATACCAGCAGCGCCTGCCCGTTACGGTATCAGCTGGTTATCCAATCAATGAACTCGAGGCGGTACATGCCAATGTTGCCGGCAGTGCATCAGTTGGTACATTGACCTATAGTCATTATTTCGGGGATTGGAAACACGCAACAGTTATTAATGGGATGAAAGAGCCCCAGGACAGTTGCCGGTTCGAGACACGTATTACGGAAGCCGGCGATTACAAAATTATTCTTGAATATGCCTGTCCGCAGGTAAGCGCTAACCAGGAAGCGGTATTGCGGGTGAATGGCGACGATCATTTCTTCAGGACCCTTCGTACTACGGAGATTGACAGGAAGGGTCCCGTATTGTTTATACAACATGCGGTTGCGATCACCACGATCCCGCAGGCCGGTATTTATTCCATGACCACTTTCCCATTACATAAAGGCAATGAATTATTTAAACTAAAAAGAATTTTATTCGAACCGGTAAAATAAGTTCTTACATCTATCATTAAATCATCAGTAAGTATGAAACATATACGGGCATTAGAGAAACTGTTTTTTTTAGCTGTTTTTTTCAGTAGTTGTTTTTTTACAACAATTGCCTACTCGCAGACAAATCCTGTGAAAAGTGAATGGGTATATCCTGGCAGGCAAGGCAAGCTGGAATATAAAACAATGGAAGGTGGTGACCGTATCATGGATTTTTCCTATGCCGGCTATATGGGCGGAGGCGTAAGTATTCCTGTTGTTCCGGTTAAGATCAGTTTATCACCCATTGCGGGTGATAATACGGCTGCAATACAAAAAGCGATTGATGAAGTATCAAAAATGCCGCTTGTTAAGGGATTTCGTGGAGCTGTTTTATTAAACGCAGGAACCTACGACTGTGCGGGTGTATTGACCATTAATGCAAGCGGAGTAGTGTTGCGGGGATCCGGTTCCGGCAAAGAAGGAACTATTATTAATATGACAGGCAAACCGCATAATTGTATTACTGTACGGGGCGCTGTCAATTCAAAACCAGTCGGCAGGTCTACGATGTTTGCAGATGCCTATGTTCCTTCCGGCACTTTTTCGTTCCGGGTGACAGATGTTGCCGGGTTGGCTGTTGGAGATACGATCCGCATCAGCCGTCCGGTTACAGAAGCCTGGATAAAATTTATGGGCATGCATGAATTGGTCAGGGATGGAAAAAAACAAACCTGGATGAATGGCGATATCACAACTGACCGGGTGATTCGCGCGATTGCAGGTCAAAAGATAACAGTAGATATACCGCTGACGGATAACTATGATTCAAAGTATCTGAATCCGCCGGGAATATCTGTTGTAAAAATTGTTACTACGGGAGAACTCTCCCAGATCGGGATTGAGAATTTTCGTATCGTTTCTCCTGATCAATCGGTCACTATCAATGATGGCCATAACCAGGCTTTCCGGATGAGTGGATTAACCGATGGCTGGGCAAGGAATATCGAGATATTTAATACAGTGAATAGCGTAAGTGTTACCGGTAAAAGGATAACCGTGGACAACCTGCATATCATGCACACACTGCCTACTATTGGCGCAGCCAAACCAGCTGATCTGAATGGTAGCGGTCAGCAGGTATTTTTTAATCGTTGCACAATTACCGGTGATAATCTTTTTTTCTTTGGTACGCAGGCTAAAGTAACAGGACCGGTGGTAGCGCTCAATTGTGTATTTAAAGGCAATGGATGGATACAGCCACACCAACGCTGGGCAACAGGACTGTTGATCGATCGTTGCGAAGTACCGGATGGTGGTATCGATTTTATGAACAGGGGTGTGATGGGTTCCGGTCATGGCTGGGCGATCGGCTGGGCTGTGGCATGGAACTGCATAGCTAAATCGTATCTCAATCAGTATCCTCCAGGCTCCGCCAACTGGGTGATAGGAAGCAAGGGCGAGCAGGCCAGGAGAGCGATACCATTCGATACGATCCCGTACCTGCCACAGGGTATTTATGACGCACATGACACGCCTGTATCTCCTTCCAGTCTTTACCTGCGGCAACTGGCAGATCGTCTTGGTAAGAAAGCAGTGGAGAATATCGGGTACAGTACAAAAGATCTTTAAACGAAAACCAATTTTATACCGAATAACTATATGAAAGATAATTTTAAAAAACCGATAACCGCTGCTGCGTTATTCTTATTGATTGCGCAGGGCAATTGTTTTGCACAGTCTGTAAAAGAAAATGCTGATCTGAAGAATTTTCCAAAAGGGAGCTCACCCAAAGAGATCGGCAAACGTATTGCCGATCATTTTATAGAAACGCCGCATACAAATTTTGGAAGGCCCGTGCCGCCAAAAGTCATTACCTATCCCGAAACATGCACCTGGTATGGGGCATTGACCTTCGCTAAAGTGAGTGACGATAAAGGACTGACGAAAAAATTAGCAGATCGTTTTGAACCATTGTTTGGCACAAGAGATTCATTGATCCCAATACCAGATCATGTGGACTATACCGTTTTTGGCGCGGTGCCACTTGAATTATATATGCAAACAAAAGACAAACGATACCTCGCATTAGGTAAAGGTATCGCTGATAAACAATGGGCGGCACCCGAAGGGCCACGCGTGAAGCCAGAGTCTTACCGGTTTTATAATAAGGGGCTCACCTGGCAAACAAGATTATGGATCGATGATATGTTCATGATCACAGCGGTGCAATCACAGGCATACCGTGCTACAGGTGATCGCATGTATATAGCAAAAGCGGCAAAGGAAATGGTTTTTTATCTTGACTCTTTGCAAAGACCAAACGGTTTATTTTATCATGCACCGGATGTGCCTTTTTTCTGGGGACGTGGTGATGGCTGGATGGCTGTCGGGATGAGCGAATTATTACGTTCACTGCCGAAGGATAATCCTGATCGTGCACGTATTATGAAAGGGTATAAGTTAATGATGCAAACCCTGCTGAAATACCAGGCCGATGATGGCATGTGGAGACAACTGATAGATGATCCGGCATCATGGAAAGAAACATCCTGCACTGGCATGTTCACATTTGCTTTTATCACCGGGGTAAAAGAAGGCTGGCTGGACAAGGCCACCTATGCTCCCGCGGCAAGAAAAGGATGGCTGGGGGTCATTAAATACATCAATGCGGATGACGATATTACCGATGTTTGCGAAGGCACCAATAAAAAAGACGACCGCCAATATTATCTTGACCGTAAGAAAAATACCGGCGATCTGCATGGACAGGCTCCTTTATTATGGTGTGCAACAGCATTATTGCGATAATTGCGGGTATCATAAACATAATTACATCCAGTCGTTCGTTTTAAAGATTTTTTTGAGGAATTCTTATGATGATAAAGTATCTTTCAGCAACATTCAACTAACAAAAAATAGCCGGGCTTTGAGCATAATGCCGGGATAATATTAATCAACTTTTAAAATATTGCCATGTCAGTTACACGTCGAAAATTTATTAACCAATCTGTAAAAGCATCAGCGGCAGTATATGCTGCATCAATCGGCCTCAGTGCTAAAAGTTATGCAAATATTATTGGCGCGAATGACCGCGTAAGAGTTGCTGCAGTTGGTTTCTCTGACCGTTTCAGGCAGTCGCTGTTCCCTTCTTTTTTGAATCATTATAAAGAACTGAATTTTGATTTTGTGGCGGTCAGTGATCTGTGGAAACTCCGCAGGGAAGAAGGCCAGGCATTTTTAAAAGAAAAAATGGGTCACGATATACAGGCGTGTGTGAACAATGATGAACTGTATAAAATAAAAGACCTGGATGCGGTGATAATAAGTACCGCGGATTTTCAACATGCGTTGCTGGCTATAGATGCGGTGAGAGCAGGAAAGGATGTATATGTAGAAAAGCCATTTGCAGAGACTATGGAAGATAACCGGGCGGCTCTAAAGGCAATCAAAGCAACTGACAGGATCGTACAGGTAGGTTCTCAAAGAAGAAGCGGTGGTAACTATGCTTCTGCGGCAGAATTTATCCAGTCCGGTAAATTCGGACCGATCACGATGGTGGAACTCACATGGAATGTCAACCAGCCAGGTCGTTGGAGAAGACCGGCGCTTGTTGCGCAATGTAAAGAACAGGACACTGACTGGAAACGTTTTCTGCTGAATCGTCCTTTTGAAGCATGGGATCCAAGAAAATACCTGGAGTATCGTCTTTTCTGGCCTTATTCATCAGGCATGCCTGGTCAGTGGATGAGCCACCAGATCGATACGGTACACTGGTTTAGCGGACTGAAACATCCAAGAAGCGTAGTGGCCAATGGCGGTGTATATATGTGGAAAGATGGAAGAAGGAACTGGGATACAACTACTGCCGTGTTTGACTATGGCCCGCAGAATGATGAGAATACCGGCTTCCAGGTCATCTTCTCTTCACGGATGCATAATGGAGATGAAAAACCTGCCGAGATCTATTATTCAAACGGAGGTGAATTAAACCTCATTACAAATACCATAACGCCGGAAGGAGGGCTTAGTGAAAAACAAGCCGCGGCAATGGGCATGAAAGCTAACCTGCTGCCTGAAATGAAACTGTCAGACATAGGTGAAAAAGTAATTGCTTCCGCTAATACCGGCGCGGATAAACTGACCAGTAACCACATGCGTAATTTTATGGAATGTATTCGTAGCCGTAAACAGCCGAATGCACCGGTAGAAGCAGGCTATAGCCATTCTATTGCAACTATCATGACCAACGCGGCAGTGCGTACAGGAGCCAAAGTGACTTTTGATGAAGCAAAACAGGAAGTAATGGCTAACGGGAAAGTTTTTAAATATTAAAATCTAACGCATGCGGAAAGGATTTTCATTCATGTTGCTAATGACCGTTTCGATCTTATCGATGGCCCAGCAGGGTAGTGGCTTTTCGATCGTTGAGCAAAAAGATAAAAGACAGGTAGATATTCTGTACAATAATAAATTGCTTACTGCATATTGTTATTATGATTCAAGCAGGAAGCCGTTTCTTTTTCCAGTGAATACAACGGATGGTATTACTGTTACACGTGGTTACCCTTTCCAGCCTGTTGCAGGAGAAAGGACGGACCACCCGCATCATACAGGGATCTGGCTTAACTATGAATCGGTGAACGGGCTCGATTTCTGGAACAATTCCACTGCCATTGCGGTAGAGAAAAGAAGCCAGTATGGTACGATCGTTCATCAAAAAATAGCAGGTAAAAAAACAAACGGCAACAGCGCTTCACTTACCATTGAGGCCAAATGGATCAGGCCGGACAATAAAACCCTGCTCAACGAACTGACCACATTTAATTTTTATGTGCGGAATAATGATTTCGTGATTGACCGGGTCACTAAATTAACGGCAACGGATACAACCGTTGTTTTTAAAGATGTGAAAGATGGGATGTTCGCAATCCGTGTGGCAAGAGACCTGGAACAACCATCGAAAGAAGCAACAAGTTTTATCGATGATAAAGGAAATATTACCAAAGTGGGCAGTTCTACCAGTGCTGATGTGACCGGAATGTATTACGGAAGCGATGGATCGAAAGGTGATTCAGTATGGAGCACCAAGGGTAAGTGGGCGATTCTTACCGGTAAAAAACAAGGGAAGGACATTACAATCGGTATTATTGATCATCCTAAAAATATTGGCTATCCTGCCTACTGGCACGCGAGAGGTTATGGCTTGTTTGCGATCAATCCGCTGGGAAGAAAAGTATTCAGCAAAGGCGCGGAAGAACTCAATTTCTCACTTGCACCTGGTAAGTCAACAACGTTTCGCTATGAGATCATTATTCATTCTGGTGAATACCTGACACCGGCACAAATGGAGAAGATGAGTACGGCGTTTGAAAAAGTGAACTAATAGTTACCGGTCAGCATAGCGTAACACATTTCGAAAAAATAATGGCACCCCAAAAAGATCAGGTGTACAGTGAAGTGCGCCGTCTATACCTGGTGAATAGCAAAAAAACATCCACAGTAATACTTCCTCATGCAAAAGAGACGCTACCAGGGCTTACTGGCATTTCTTTTCTGCTTAACAACCATACATCTATCCGCCCAGCGGTTTAAACCCTTATTTAATGGGAAAGACCTGGCAGGATGGAATATCTATTTAAAAACAACAGGAAAAAACAATGACCTGGATACCGTTTTTTCGGTGAGTGATAACATGCTTCACATCACAGGAAAGACCTTTGGTTATCTTGTGACCGAACGTTCCTTTACAGATTTTCATTTACGCGTAGAGTTCAAATGGGGCGAACGGAAATTCCCGCCCCGCGAAAAAGTAGTCAGGGATAATGGTATCTGTTATTATGTAGTACCACAGGATAAGGTATGGCCTCGCTCGGTGGAATGCCAGATCCAGGAAGGTGACTGTGGTGATTTTTGGTTAATAGATAGCGTGACTGCTATAGTGGATGGTGTACAGGCCGGACCTACAAAAAACACCAGGGTTAAAAAGAAAAAGGATAATGAAAAGCCGACTGGGGAGTGGAACACGCTGGAGATCATCGCCAGTAAAGGAAAATGTACTCATATTGTGAATGGAGAAATAGTAAATGAAGCTACTGATGTAAGCCTCCGGTCGGGTAGGATCCTCATACAATCCGAAGGCGCTGAAATCTTTTATCGTAAGATAGATATAAAGGAATTGTAACTGTGCAACCTGGCCGATCTGTCGTGTCTTTTAAATATCAACACCTGAAATATATAAGCGCTGCAATCCTTGGGCAGCGCTTATATATTTTGGCGGGTTTTATTCTTCAATGCCGTAATACTTACACACGGCCTTATAATCTTTAGGGTCGGGCGGTGTTCCCACCCTGCCACTGATACTGCCTTCTATTGTGATTACTTTAAACCGATACTTAGGTACGTTATAGGTGCTGATTGACGGAGGATCATCATAGACTTTATTCAGGAAAAAATGCAGCCGTAGTTTTCCAACTGTAGCTTCGTAAGCCAGGTTGAGCGCATAGCCACCGAAGCCGTTCGTAAAACTAAATGGCATTGGGGAGTAGACGGCAGTATTCAGATCAGGCTGTGAAGAAAAATAAATTAGCACCAGGCCTGCCTGCATGAACTCAGCAGTAAGTCTTGGAACAGCCCGGTCGTAATATTTGCTGACATAACCTGTACTCACCAATGCTGAGGTGCCGACATAGTATATAGCGGCATTCACCCATTGATTGGTAGCCAGTGTAAACGTGTCCACTTTGACATTGGCATTTCCTACCGGCCCTGCTGGTCCCGCCGGGCCGGCCGGACCACCAGGGCCGGTAGCTCCTGCAGGGCCCACATCACCGGTCTTACTGCATGATAAAAGGAAAATAGTAAGTGCCGCAGCAAGGGAAAAATTAATGATAGATTTCATAGTGTTCATTTTTTTATGATTAGAGGCCAAACTTAAAAAGCGTGTGTCTGGCAACTCATCGGTAATAGATAAACAACCACTTTAATAGATGAGTAACAGCTCAGTTATCTCCCCGGCAAGCCAATAGTAACATACAAACCGTGTTGCCAGTATTGTTGAATGCTTTGCTAATTACTCAAAAAATCTTTTTGCGAAATAGTATTTACTTGTGGTGTTGTTTTTATTGAGCCAACCCTGGCCGCGATTGCTAAAACTTATGCTATATGAAACGGATTGTACACAGCTATTGTGGATATTCTGTTATACACAAATATTTAAAAGTACTAAAACGAAGATTACAGGCTTCCCGGGATCCCGGATAGCCTGCCCCTATATTTTTCTTACCGACTCTTATTTACCATTTAAAAATCTTCATCATGAATTCTCCAAATCTTATCGGAATGCGGGTCTCAATGCATTCGAAAGTTTTGAAAAAAAATGTAGCTTTTTTGCTACTGCTTTTATTTTCTCTTTTGCTGTTTTTTAATTCATCTTTTGCGCAAACCGGTAAGCCTGTTTCTGTAAAAGGATTTGTAACCAACCAAAATGGCGAACCGTTGCAGGGGGTTACCATTCAATCCAAAGCTGCGGATAAAGCCAGCGTTACACAAGCCGATGGTTCATTCCAGGTGGATGTGCCTGCTAATAGTACGATCAGTTTCTCCTATGTGGGATTTATTAACAAGGAGGTGAAGATCGGCACAACAGATGAACTGAATTTGTCAGTACAGTTGCTTGTGAATAAGAACGAAATGGAACAGGTAATAGTGGTGGGATATGGAACAAGAAAAAAATCAGATGTCACCGGTGCGATCGTATCTATCAGTGAGCAATCCATAAAGGATATCCCTGCGGCTAATCTCTCCCAGGCATTGCAGGGACAGGGCGCGGGTATCGACATTCAGAAAAACGGAGGTAATAGCAAGCCAGGGGCAACACCTTCTATCTTAATAAGAGGTTCAAGATCGGTACGCGCCGGTAATGATCCATTGATAGTGGTAGACGGTATTCCTTTTAATGGAAGTATCAATGACCTGAACCAGGATGATGTATCTTCTGTTGAAGTATTGAAAGACGCATCAGCCACAGCGATCTATGGTTCAAGAGGTGCTAATGGAGTAATACTGGTAAGTACCAAACGCGGCAGGTCTGGTAAGCCGGTTATCACCTATGGTGGTTATGCAGGTCTTGTAAGACCGGTAGGCGAGTATCCGGTGATGAACACCGCGGAGTTTGCAGAGTTTAAAAAATGGGCGCTTTATAATGGACGTTTCACCGGCAACAACCGGACCTATACGGGCATCGATGATCCCAGGATATTATCAGAAAATTTTACACCCCAGGAATTGGAAAGTATTAATACCGGTCGTAGTACTGACTGGCAGGACCTGATCTATAAATCGGGGATCATTACCAACCACCAGTTAGGCCTGACGGGTGGAACAGAGACAACGCAATATGCTTTGTCTGGCGGGTATTATAAAGAAACGGGTGTTTATTATGGTCAGGGTTTTGAAAGATATTCATTAAAAGCGAGCGTCGACCAGTTGCTGGGTAGACGCTTTAAAATTGGTATCAGTACATTAAATACATTAACCATTACAGACGGCGAAGGCGCCAACCCGCTTGGCCAGGCGCCACGTGCAAGCCCGCTGGTATCTCCATATAACCCCGATGGTAGCTTATTGAATGATTTTGTTCCGGGTAGCGCGAGCCAGGTATGGAACCCATTGGCGAATTTCACGGTTGATGGAGCATCAGTACAAAAAAGAAAACGCTTTGGCACATTTACTACTGCTTACGCGGATGTGAATATACTCGACGGATTAAAATACAGGTTCAATGCCGGGGTGGAGATCCGCAGTGATATATACGGTGAATTCTATGCAAGTAAGACCACGAATAATTTAGGGGGCCCATCTACTTCTCAAAACAGGACTAATTTCAGGACCAATTATACATTGGAAAATATCCTGACCTATGATAAGGTTTTTGCACAAAAACACAAGGTATTGTTTACAGGCCTGTTCAGTTTGCAGGAACAGAATTCCCAAAGCAATACATTCCGGAATAATAATATAGCCTCGGATGCCCTGCAATATTTTAACCCGACTTACGGTGCAAATCTTGTGGGTGATGGTGATTATGAAAAATGGGATATCCTTTCTTATATGGGACGTGTGAACTATAGCTTCGACGACCGTTACCTGCTAACGCTTACAATGCGGATAGATGGCTCTTCAAGACTTGCGCCGGGCAATCAATACAATACATTCCCTTCGGCGGCAGTAGCCTGGAATATTTCAAAGGAATCTTTTATGCGAAATATAACGCCTGTTACCAACCTGCGGTTAAGAGCAAGTTATGGACGGGTAGGGAATACAGCCATCAGCGCTTACCAGACATTGGGTGCTTTATCTTCCCTCGTGTACAATTATGGAGATGTGACCACTACCGGTGTTTACCTGAGTAATGTGCCGAACGCAAAACTCTCCTGGGAATACACATCGACGGTGAATGTGGGAATGGACTTTGGTCTTGTTAATAACAGGATCACGGGTTCAATGGAAGGATATAAACAAATGACAGAATCATTATTGCTTCCGCAAAACCTGCCTTCTACTTCCGGTGTACCCAATGCGATTGTTACCAATATTGGTAAAACCAGTAACCAGGGATTTGAGCTGCATCTTGCCTCTGTGAACATACAGGGTAAAAGCCGGAAAGATTTCAGTTGGACTTCTGACCTGAACTTTTTTGTGAATCGTGGTAAGATCACTGCGCTGGCAAATGGTGTTACAAAAGATGTGGGCAATAACTGGTTTGTCGGATCTCCGATCGGTGTATTTTATGATTACAGGAAGATAGGCATCTGGCAAAATACAGCAGCGGATACCGCACTGGCGATAAGCCTGGGTCAGACGATCAATGGAGTGGGATCGGTAATAGGAAATATAAAAAGAGCCGATATCAGTGGCCCGGAAGGAAAACCCGATGGGAAGATCGATGATACTTATGACCGGGTAATACTGGGATCAAGCCAGCCAAAATGGGAAGGTGGTATTACCAACCGGTTTGGTTTTAGAGGTTTTGATCTTACGGTGGTCGCTTTTGCAAGATGGGGCCAGATGATGAGGAGCGGATTACATGGCGGTGGTTTTGCCAATACCTTCCAGGCTACTTATAATAATATCAAGACGCCTTACTGGACACCACTGAATGGAGAGAACAATTATCCCAAGCCAAATGCGAATAATACAAATACGCCCAATAACTCCCTGTTAGGTTATTTTGACGGGTCCTTTGTAAAGATCAGGACCATCAGCCTGGGGTATAATCTGCCGCCTGCGTCTATGAAAAGACTGGGAGCCAGGTCTGTGCGCGTATATGCTACAGTAGAAGACCCGTTTGTTCTCTTCTCGCCATTTGTAAATAAATATGGCGGACTGGATCCCGAGGCCGGAGGCAGCGCAAGTACACCATCTGTTGCTACGCTTAACCTGGATACACCACCCAACTGGTCTTTGATATTTGGTATCAATATCTCCTTATAAAATTCAAAATAACGATCATGAAAACAATATACAGGTATTTATACAGCAGCGTTGTGCTAACGATCTTAATCGTAAGCTGCGGAAAAAAATTAATAGAAGAGCCGCGTTCTATTTTAACACCGGAATTTTTTAGTACCACGCAGGGCTTTCAGCAAGGGCTTGATGCGGCATATGCGGGTACCCGTCTATTCTGGGGAAACCAGGATTATTTTACTATCACAGTTATAGGCACCGATGAATTTAAAAGAGGTATTGATGGTAACAGCGATATTAATGTATACAGCAGCGGTTATACACCATCAACCGGTGTGATCAATGCCAACTGGAGGAATGCATATACATTCATCAACACCTGTAGCGGTATTGTGGATAATGCGGCAAACGTAAACCTTCCCGATGCCACCAAAAAAAGAATGGTAGCCGAAGCAAAATTCCTGCGGGCTAACTATTATTTTATTCTGGTGCAGTTTTT
The DNA here is from genome assembly GCA_964528095.1 of uncultured Terrimonas sp. Taxonomy (GTDB): domain Bacteria; phylum Bacteroidota; class Bacteroidia; order Chitinophagales; family Chitinophagaceae; genus CAZGSG01. Next base: position 16,502 of record CAZGSG010000003.1, on the reverse strand, counting down.
CGGAGATGTTACTCTGAATAAAAACTTCCAGTCACAACCGACCACCTCCGCTAAAAGAGACCCGATCAAAGATGTATATAGCTTTATTGTGCAGGACCTGAAGGATGCTATTGCAGATCTTCCGGGCGGTTCTGTCAGGGATGTACTGCCAGGTAAGGCAAATAAGGCAGCAGCCATGCATGTACTCGCCAAAGTATACCTGACAAGGGCCGGATCTTCGGCCAAAGAAGCTACTGATTATGAAAATGCATATACTACTGCTAAAAGTGTTATCGACAACAGGACAACATATGGACTCGCGTTATTACAGGATTTTGGAAAAGTGTACGAAGAGGGAAATGAGCGCAATACGGAAGTGATATGGACTTCGCAACATACGACCAATCTCGCGTTCAATGGTCCTAATAATAGCGGGGTAAGTAATTTCAGTGCAGACAATGTATTAAATCATATGTGGGTGCCACAGTACGAAAAGCAGCCTGGCATGATCCGCAGTACATTATATGGCCGTCCATACATACGTTGTACGCCCACGCTTTGGCTAACCAATGTGGCTTTTGCCGACAAAACAAATGATACCCGGTATAATAAGACTTTTCAAACAGTGTGGTATGCCAATGATCCCGCTACACCAAGCACTTATCCTAAGTGGCCAAGTCCATTGCCTCCGGGAGCACCGGCTGGTGCAGTGTCCGGTCAATTAAAATTTGGATTCGGTGATACTGCCATATACATGCCCGGTGTTGACTTTACCAATGCACAGATAGCTGCCAGGAGATACCTGCTGATACCTCCCCGCAATTATAGCAGCGCGTTATCTCCCTATATGCTTAAGTACAATGATTCCAAACGTGCCGATCTTAACTTTCCTTCCAACAGACCGGTAATCGCATTTCGTCTTGCTGAAACTTACCTGATAGCGGCAGAGGCGGCATTCAGAACTTCAAGGCCCGTAGAAGCGGTGGATTATATAAACGCCATTCGTGAAAGGGCTGCTTATCCTTCCGGTAATGCCGTAGCCATGCGCATTACCGCAGCAGATCTGTCGATTGATTTTATACTTGATGAACGTACCCGTGAATTATGCGGCGAACTGGTAAGATGGCTGGACCTGGTGAGAACTGGAAAGCTGATCGAAAGAGTAAAATTGTATAATCCTGAAGCAGCTCCCAATATCCAGGCTAAACATATTATCCGCCCGATTCCACAAGCGCAGTTAGATGCAACTGTAACAGGAACGCCCTATAACAACAGTATGTATTTCCCTGGCTGGAATTGATAAAAAAAGTTGTTATGGGACAGATAAACTGATCTGCAACGATAAAATATTTTAAGGATCTCTCGCAAGCAGTTCTTAAGGCAAGCACATCACGAAAGTGGTGTGCTTTTTTAGTTTACAAAGGTTATCCGTTCTATTCCTTACACAGGATTTAAAATTGTGACTCAAAAATAGTATCCATTACAAACGATGATTAACTTTTTTCAAACCCGGCACGATTTAAACTATGGCCTGTTTGAATAGGAGTGTTTTTGAAGTTTGAATTTCATATAATCAATACATCGATTGGCGAATTATTAATCGTTTTTAGCATTTTCGGAAACGATTTCGTAAATAAAGTTTCCTCTTTTGTATTATAGATGATAAAAATTAAACAATTTAACACCGCGGAACTACAGATTCCGATGTTTAAAGACTGCTGCTTATCTTAAAAGACTCTTTTCCCGGCAATACAATGCCAGTGAAATTTGGGTAGGGGAAGCTGCATTCCTTTCTACTTCGTTTTCTGAAAATATATTCATCAAAAACAAGTTCCCCCCAGAGATGGATATGCTTGCGATGCTTATTTATTGATTAAACTCATTGTAAAACGATTGCTTTATGAAAGTTCAACCTTTCGTTAGTGGACATCTATTGCCTAAAAGAAAATGGCTTCTCTCATTTTCTCTTTTTCTTCTTCTTCAATTTTCCGGTTCCCTGCTTTTTGCTCAAACTAAAAAAGTGGAAGGTATGGTCAGCGATTCGGCTGGTGCCCCGCTTGAAAGAGTGAGCGTAACGATAAAGGGAACGACAATCGGAACCACAACAGACAGCAAAGGGTATTATTCCCTTATGGCCAATGAAGGGAATGTGCTTACGTTTTCATTTTCGGGTTTCGCCAGCCGGGATGAGATAGTAGGTGCCGGCTCGCTGATTAATATTTCGCTGAGAGCGAATGCAAAAGATCTGGATGAAGTAGTGGTAGTTGGTTACGGTACGCAACGTAAAGTAAATCTTAGCGGTGCAGTCGCTACCGTCAGTGGTAAGGAACTGGTGAACAGGCCTGTTGCCAACGTGACCGGTGCCTTGCAAGGTGTTCTGCCCGGCGTTACCGTTTTTAGAGGCAGTGGCCAACCCGGTGATGAAGGGTATGGTATCCGGATACGCGGTTTTTCTTCTACCAACCAGACAAGTGTGCTTGTATTGGTTGATGGAATGGAACAGGATATCAACCTGATCGATCCAAATGATGTTGAAAATATTTCAGTATTGAAAGATGCGTCTGCTTCGGCGATCTATGGTGCAAGAGCCGCGGGCGGAGTAATTCTTGTTACTACCAAACAGGGATCATCCGGCAAGACAAGAATAAATCTAAGCTCCAACTATGGGATCAATATTACGGCAAGACAACCTGAACGGCTTAACTCCTGGGATGAACAGACATTAATAGACGAAGCACGGTTCAATGCAACAGGGGCCAGGGAGTTTAATGCGGAACAGAACGAATGGTTGCGGAACCCTAATTTTTCCGCACGTCCTAACCCGACTGCCGATCGTTGGGAGTACTTTGGCAATAACAACTGGGTGAAGGAAGGCATGGATAAGATCAACCATATGCAGAATCATGCGCTCTCTGTTGGTGGAGGCGATCAAAAACTAAATTATCTCGTATCTGGCAGTTATTACAAACGGGATGGAGTATTACGTTTTGGTCCCGATGATAATTCCAGGTACAATCTAAAATTCAATCTCAATGCGGAATTGAATAAATACCTGAGCATAAAAATCACATCGGGTTATATCGGTTCATTTACCAGGGAAAATTCATATGGTACCGATCAGATCATCAACAGGCTTTACCGAAGCCGTACCCGGCAGTCGCTGTATGTTCCTGAAGGTGATGTGACTGGGCAGAAATACAATGGTGATCTGCAGGTAAACGCGGTGGACATTGAAAAGAATGCCGGCCTGGAAACGCGCAATTATGAAACGTTTACAGGTAAGCTGAACGTACAGGTGAAGAACGTGGTTAAAGGACTGACTCTTGATGTAATTGGTTGGAGAAACCAGAATTTCTACAATATGGAAAATAATTCCCGGACGCTTTACTGGTATGGCCGATCCACAAATACAGTACGTTTCAGCATCAATACGCCTAATAGCATGTCCATGGTAAAGAACAAGGCGTATCAGAATAATCTGCAGGCTTTTCTTACATACAACCTAAAGGTCAAAGAACATAGTTTCACCCTGTTGCAGGGTGCATCGCATGAAGAGTATCGGAAAGATGAAATGTCAGCCACGGCTACGAGCATGATCAATAATGATTTTTTCAGTTTTAATTTTGCTGATCCGCTTACTAAGATCAATAATGATCTTATTCAGACCTGGGTACTTCAATCTGCCTTTGGTCGCTTCAATTATAGTTTCAGGGATAGGTATTTATTTGAAGCTTCTTATCGTTATGATGGTAGTTCACGACTGGCGCCACAAAATCGCTGGCAGTTATTCCCTTCTTTCTCCGCAGCATGGAGAATAAGCGAAGAGAATTTTATGGAGCGATTTTCTTTTATCAACAATTTGAAACTCCGTGTTTCATGGGGACAACTGGGTAATGGATCGGTATTAGGCTACTACGATTACATACCATTGTTGTCAAGTGGTGTAGCAAGAACGGACCTCCCGGCGCTTGTGATGAACGGCGTACGCACACAATATTTTTTCCAGGAATTCCTCGCTTCTTCAGAAAAGACCTGGGAAACGGTTGAGCAATCCAATATAGGTCTCGACCTGGGCTTACTGCGCAACAGGTTAACGATAACAGCTGATTATTATATCAAACGTAATAAGAACATGCTGGCTCCGCTTGATCTGCCCAATATCATAGGCATACGGGTGGGAAATGTGAATATCGGCGATCTGAAAAGCTGGGGAACAGAGCTGGATATCAAATGGAGAGATAAGATCGGTAAACTGGATTACCGCGTAGGGTTTAATATCTCGGATAATCAGAACAAGTTGGTAAAATATGATGGAGCTAATTCAATAGGCACAGGTGGCGTAGTACAATACATGGAAGGATTCCCTATCAATACGGTATGGGGATATAAAACCGGGGGTTTGTTCCAGTCGGCAGAAGAAGCAACCAAATACAAACAGACGGTGCAATATCCTTTCTTTGCCGGCTATACAGCAGGTGATGTAAAATACCTGGATCTTAATGGTGACGGAGTTATTTCTCCGGGTCTTGGCACCCCTGAAAATCCCGGCGATCTTGTATACCTCGGTACTACGAATGCGCGGTATACATATGGATTTGATCTTGGTGTAAGTTGGAAAGGATTTGATTTCTCTGTCTTTCTGCAGGGAGCTGCAAGACGCAAATTCCTGATCAATGAAGGAACACTTTCACCAATGCTTGGAACAGCTGATATGCCATGGACCATTCATATGGACCGCTGGACACCCGAGAACCCGAATGCATTTTTTCCAAGAATGTACCAGACCAATGCAAGTAACTATCGTCCTTCAGACAGATGGGCACAGAATGGAAGTTACCTGCGCCTGAAGAATGTACAACTGGGGTATAACATTCCTGTGAATAAAAAATATATAAAATAAATAAAATTATATGCTTCCGGTCAGGATCTGTGGGAGACAACCAAAGTGTTGAAAGTATTTGACCCTGAAGTAGGCAATAATGTAAGCGCGACCACGTATCCGTTCTATCGCACGGTGTCTTTTGGTCTTAATGTTTCATTCTAATCAACAAGCAACATGAAAAAATTTAAACTACTAACTATATCCATACTGAGCTCAACCCTGCTATTTACAGGTTGTAAGATTGATCGTTTTCCGGAAACAGAGTTTTCTGACGCTGATTTCTGGAATACCGAAAACGACCTGATCAACGCGGCAAATCGCCTTTACCAGGAACTGGATGGTAACTGGCTTGACAATAGAGCTGATGATGCCATGAATACAGCGCCGGATCTGATCAGCAATGGCAACAGGGCAGTGCCTAATACAAGCGCGGGTGACTGGAATGACCGGTATGATGAAATATTTACTGCCAATAATATTCTAACAAAAGGAGTAAAGGCACAGGTTTCAGATGTGATCAGGAATCGATATTTCGCCGAAGCGCGTTTCTTCAGAGCTTATGCATATTTCAGTCTGCTAAAAAAATATGGTGATGTGCCACTGTTGTTAAAAACACTGGACATTAGTGACCCGGACCTGTATATGGGAAGAGCGCCAAGAACAGAAGTGATCGATCAGATCTATGCCGATCTGGACTTTGCAGCTCAATGGTTACCAAGAAGGGCAGACCTGCCTGTTGCGCAATTTGGAAGAATAACTAAAAGCACTGCATGGGCATTGAAATCAAGGGTGGGATTATATGAAGGCACCAGGAGTAAATTTCATAACACGGGAGCTAACTGGCAACGTCACCTCGAACTTGCTATTGCCGCCGCGCAAAGTGTAATGGGTGAAGGACATGTATTATTCCCTAACTATGGCAACCTGTTTTTGCAGGCAGGTGAAGGTGCCACAAATACGGAGAACATATTGGTAAAGATATATGGTGTAAGTAATGCTAACCTGATCATCGGGCATAATAACTCAAGAGACCTGGAGAATGGTCGTATCGCACCTTCCCGTAATCTTATCCGTCAATATCTGTACACGGATGGTCTGCCTGCTTTTAATACGGACAATAGCCCTTCTGCCAGCCAGTCACCATTATTTGTTCCGGAAAATGCGGAAACAAGTTATAGTACTATTTTTAGCAACAGGGACCCGCGTCTTCTTTTTACATTTTTCCTGCCAGGTGAAGAAGCATACCAGGGACCATGGATCCCTAAAACATCATTAGGTTCCAGAACGGCCTACGCTCCAAAAAAAGGGTTTAATAAAATCGATCAGACTATTACCAACGCGGCTACCGTAGACAGGATGCTTATCCGTTATGCTGAAGTACTGCTGAACTATGCAGAAGCAAAATATGAATTGAATGGAAGCATCAGTGATGCCGATCTGAATCTATCAGTAAACGCATTAAGAACAAGGGCTGGCTTTACCATAAAACTAACCAACGCATTTGTGACAACGAACAACCTGAGTATGCGGGAAGAGATCAGGAGAGAAAGAACAATTGAACTGGCCCTGGAAGGATTCAGGTATGATGACCTGATCCGGTGGAAAACCGCGGAGACGGTATTGCCAAAAGAAATACTGGGAGCAAAATATACCGTGGCTGAATGGGTTGGTACAAATGCGAATAGCTTAAACCTGAATTCGAACCAGATATTGATAGTAGAACCTGCCAGTACAAGAGCTTTTCGTGCAGACCGTGATTACCTGTACCCGGTCCCTATCCACGAAATGACAACAAGTCGTGGAAATGTAATACAAAACCCTAACTGGCAATAACACAAAAAAGAAAAAAATGAAACCGATAAAATATATACTAATTGTATTCCTGGGTGTTGTACCATTTGTTTCCTGTGAAAAAAGAAGTTATCCTGCAGGTGTGCCGGAGTTGGAACACCATTATTACGCTGTTTTTGTTCCTAATAACAACACAGGTGTAAGTGTTTTTAAATCACAAACGGCGCTGATCAAATTCCCTGTGCAGTTCTATTCAACGTTTATTCGTGATTATGATGCGATAGCTAAATATGCGGTTGTAACTACAGGTATCACTACTCCGGCAGTTGCCGGGCAGGATTTTAATATTGTCGATAAAAATGGTAATGTCATCCCATCTGCAGATGGTACTTACTCAATGGTGTTTCCGCAGGCGAAACAGGCAATGGATACAATCTATATAAAACTACTGAACAATCCAGCTGCCGGTATCCGTAAAATGGAGATTCAACTGGTGGATAATATAACTGATAAGTTTGATGTTGATATATTTTCAACAGCCTGTAAAAGACCGGTAGAAATTAAATAGCGGAAGGAATGCTGAAAACTGGTTAGCGCTTATCTCAAAAGTAGTTCTTCATTAAAGGGGCAGGCTTACCGGCGGATACGGGAATAAATTTGTAGCTCATGTATTAGATAGGGATTTCAAAAGAGCTGACAGAGAAAATGAGCGAAGGAAGAACTTAGCTATCTGCACATGTTTGAGCAACGGAGTATGACCGTATAAAAAATACTTTTGAGAGAGCTTCCGGTAAAATCAACTATAACATCCGGAAACTATTTTATCAAAGCTTAGTGAACACCTTTCACTAAGCTTTTTTATATAGGGGGCTAAGACAAGCGGGCTCATGGTAAAGAAATACTTCGCATGATCATGCTACAGCCAGAGCATACAGGAGATTAAACAGTTGTTACAGCACCCCTGGTCGCACCCTTCTCTGTAATGAAAACCTTTGCCGCTTTTTTAATATCTCCGCCATCAATGATAATTCCATTGGTTTTTGCACCCTGCGCCTTAATAAATATGGCTGCAGGACTAAGCAGTCGTGTGCCGGTAAATAATACTGCTGTTGTGTCGGTCAACCGTATGGCCTCGGATCCGGTATTGCCCATTATGCTCAATCCATTCATAACAGCATCTTCCACATTGTCAAGGATAATGGCAGGTCTCGCATCCGGCTGGTCATATTCAAACCGTACATTTTGTAAACTCAGTCCTTTTACATTTCGCGCATAGAGGCCATAAGCAGGAGGGCCGCCTGGCGCGGGATCCCAAACGCCAAAATACTCTGCCGCCACAGCAGGTACGGTTTTAGCCGCCTGCGCTGCTGTACCACCGCCTGCATATTTTACCTGCACATCAGTAAAACTGATGTTCTCCAGGTAATATTCTCCCATTGCGTTTAATGTGATACAGGAATTCTTTTCGCCTTCTCTTATGGAAACACCAAAATGAATATCTGGATGATCAATAGGCTGTGCAACCACCGTAGCACGGATCGCATTAAAAACAATATCCCGGATATATGGTTTTGTTGTTGGCTCTTTGTCGGTAGAGGCCGTACCCGATGGTCCACTAAATCCAATGCCTATCGGTCCTGTTACATTGCGCATGATGATATTGGAAAAACTCAGGTTCTCGATGCTCGCTTTTCCTGCGCTGATCTTGATCGGGCATCCATAGGTGTCGTAGATCAGGCAGTTGGTGATCGTAATATTCTGCGATGCTCCGCCGCCAAAACGGAAGATAGACCAGCGGGTGCTAAAACTGCAACCGGAGATAGTTACGAATTGATTGCTGCCAAATAAGGCACAGGCATCATCCTGGCATTGTACATCGCAGTTGGTTACATGCACATACTGGCAATCATTAAAATGAAAACCATCATTATTCCTGTTTACACGATTATATATTCTTACAGCGTCCGCGTATACCTGCCGGCAACGAAGTATACGGAAACAGTGATAGGCACTTGCCGTGCAGTACACATCACGTAATCGTAAATTGGTGCATTGGAAAAAAATACCCAGGTGCGGGCGGTCAAAATTACCTCCGACCCCATGCTGGCCGGGACCGGTATTATCGCCTTTGCCATTATAAAAAGCAAGCCCGTTGCCGTCTATTGTGCCCTTTCCTTCAATAGATACATTATGTGCGCTCACCGCATAGAGAAATACGATATTGCCATTACCGGGCGGTACTCCTTTACCGGCGGTATAATCTTCGCGCTTTGGACTGCCCAGTAGTTTGCCGGAAGTAGAAATATGAAGAGTGATATTCGACTTAAGCTCAATGGTGCCGGCAATAAAATCACCCGCGGGAATCAATACGGTACCTCCCTTATCCGTAAAGCAGGCGTCAATTGCTTTTTGAATAGCCACAGTATTCAGCGTTTTACCATCACCCACCGCTCCGTAGTCGGTAATATTATAAGTGCGGGTACCCTCGGTTGAGACAGGAGGCTGCTCAGCCGGTGAGGCCAAAGCTTGTGTACTGATGAGACCTGCACCGGTAACGGCAATCGCGGGAACGGCCATGCGTCCTAACCATTGACGACGTGAAAGCGAATTAGTATTGTCCATATATAACTATATTAAATGAAACTTGCTTTGCAATTCCATTATTTATTCAAACGCGGATCTGATCTCTCATTATAAGAGAAGTGTTTATCTCCTTTTATCAATATCCACGGTCTTATCACTAGCCCTGAGCATTTCTGCGCCAGCCATTAGAAAAGCACCGAGCCCATGCGTATCATTCAATGCTACAGGTCTTGTGTAGTAATAACGAATATCTTCTTCAATCGATGTGCCGATGCATATATCGGCAACCTGCCCGTCCGGACTTACTTTTTTTACCAACGCATCCCAACCATTCTGGGCAATAGAAATAAAACGCGGAGAAATCCACTTTTCATTGACGGCTTTGGCAACGGTATATACAAACATGGCTGTTACGGAGGATTCAAGATAGGAGTCAGGTCTGTCCAATACCTGGTGCCATAAGCCACTGGGATCCTGGTAACGGGAGAAGCCCGCTATCTGGCGAAGTAATAACCTGATAAGTGTTCCGCGTTTGGGATGATTGACAGGCAGGTTATTCAGTAGTTCTGCCTGTGCTACTGCTACCCAGCCATTACAACGACCCCAGCGGGCTACTCCATTCATGTTTTCATCATTATAAAATGCATGAAAATATAATCCTGTTGTTGAATCATAGATATACCGGTTAAAATTTTCCACCTGTTGTATGGCAAAGTCAAAATATTTGGTATCTCCTGTCAGTTTACCCATCCTGGCGAGATAAGGTACACTCATATAAAGATCATCTGCCCAGAGCGTCATCTTTCTCGGGTTATTGCGAGCCAGTGTTCCGTCGGGAAATTTCACCTGTTTATTCATGATATAATCGCCGACACGGGTGAGGTATTCCAGGTAATCGCCTCGTTTATCAGCAGCATACACATCCAGTAGCCCGGCAGACATGGAACCACAATCATCCAGTGAGCCGATACGAAATACCGGGCGGTATTCTACATTGGTGGTGCCTGCGTCGAATTGTTTTTTGAAATAAGCCAGGTTATCAAAAATAAAACTGAAGTTTTTCCGGGAGTAGTCCTTGTATTTCGGGTCCTTCAATACCTCACTCATTCGCAACATACCAACGGTCAACACACCATTTACATATTGCCACTTGTTGAATTTGCTGTCTGCTTTCACATTCACCGTAGTATCTTTTCCTTTTGTGCTGGCAAATTTTTCCTGGGTCTTATTATTGATGAATTGGAAACTGGTAGTCTGGATAATATTATCCGCTACACGCCGCAGGATGTCTTCTGTATTAGGTTTGGTTTGTGCAAACAGTGATGAAGAAGCAAGTAGTAGCAATAAAAAGAATGGTTTCATATTGTTGAGTTTTGAAAATCAGGGTTCAGGGGAAACGTGTTCAGGGTTCAATGTTTATCGTCGTTATCAGTGCAAAAGAAATTGCCTATATGTTGGGTTTGCTACATAACCTAAGGCCCGGATAGTGAATGAATCTGCCGGATACCCGGCTCGGGACCTTGAACGCTAAACCTTGAATCCGAAAACTATTTTTTCCTCGCTTTCAACTGCGCCAGGTACAGCGAAACCGGCATCAGCCCATCTTTATTATGTCCTTCCCATTCGGCGTCTGGTCTGCCATTAAAGCGGCCGTTATATTTTTCGCCTTTCATTCCCACACAATAATTTTTACCGGAGACCCAGGGGCTTTGCACTGCAGCCCTTTTTACAGTACAATTCCAGGCTACCTGCGCTGTGCCGGTCCATCCATGACCACTGCCATAATTTCCCCTGTCCTGTATATTGATCTCACCATCGGTTATAATATTATCATATAGAGTACCTGCCGACCAGCGATGGTGAGGGCCAATATCCGCATGCGTTCTTTTGGCATCGCAATTCACAAATACATTTGGCCCCAGTGTTTTCGCTCCTGTTACAAAATCATGACGACCATCCGTAGCATGGCAATTCATAAACAGGTTCATCTGCCCGTTATTATTGAATGAATAGCGCCTGCTGCCGGTAATAACCGACTTGGCTTCAAAACAATTACTGTTCAATACAGAAATATTTCTGGCAGCACCACCCAGGTTTACACAACTAAAACCAAAATACCGCGCTGTTACATTTTGTATCCATCCATTTTCTACCCGGTTGAAAGCAATAGCATCCCAGGCATGGTTTTCTGAAGTATCAGTTGCAAACTCACTTTCACAATAAAGATGCTCCACCCCTACCTGGTTAATACGACCAGCGAAACTGTATTTGAACAATTCTGCGCCACCGTATTTTGTCTCTATTGGCATCATCACGGGATTATCAATATAAATACGGTTGCCTTCTATTTTCGTAATCACACGTTCAAACGACAAATCGTATTCTTTGGCCTGCCATTGTTTGGTGCCTTGCCGGGCTTCGATCTGGTCCATCTTCAGATCTTTGATCCATTGATCGGTGCCGGGCCGGAATAAGATCACTTTATCACCTTTGGAAAAACCGGCTGCGGATAAAACAGTAAATGAAAACGCGCCCGTAGGCACATAATCATCTGTTATTTTTATACGCGTGCCCGGTTCCTCCCTGATGGCACCCCTGCCTGATACGCTGATCAGTGATACCTGTTTCTTTGCAGTAGCTATCAACCGGGTGCCGGTTGCGTTATCTCCTTCACCCCGAAGTACGATGCCGCTGGCTTCTATGCGAATATTTTCAGGAATTTTATAGGTGCCCTTTTTGAGTAAGATCGCACCACGAAACCCATTTTTATCCAATGGTCTTTGTGAAACCTCATCAATGGCTGCCTGTATCATAGTGGCATCATCATCGGTGCCCGTAGGTGAAACTGTTTTTACAACTGCTGTATTGGGAATAGACCGGTCGCCGGCAAAATAACCCACCCGGCTGAAATCGGGAATAATATTTCCTTTTTCATAACCACTATATTGCAGGGAGCCATCCTTAGTTTGTTTAACATATTTACTTTCCCATTGCAAAGAGGAAGGGATGTAAAAGGACAGGAAGAAAATACAGGCAGGAAGAAAAATATAAATAAATAATTTCCTGGTCTTCATGACAGCAATCTTTTAGTAAATAATAATAGAGTATATAATATTCCTTCTTTTTTCAGACATATCGACACTCTTGCCAGAATAGGTGAATAATTGGCCAATTGCATAAACAGGCAGGTAGGTAAAAATTATTCATTTGCGGAACTGAGTTAAAAGTTCAGGGTTTGCGGTTCAACGTTTAAAAACGTTCAAGCCTGGGTTGGCCGGGAACAGCGAACATCTTTATCGTATTTTTAAAACTGGAATATATAACAATGAAAAGACTGTTAGGACTCATATTGATAGTTGTAAGCAAAGTAGCGTCTGCGCAGGAAATGAAACTGACTGAACAACAGGACCGTTGGAAGATAATGCCGGATGGAAGTATTGAATGGACAATAGCCGGTCGGTTGCCTCATAGTGATCATATAGAGATGGGTGGCGAAAAAGTAGCGCTTTGGATGCAGTATACGGTGGATAGTAGTAGCCGGCCAAGATTATCAAGGACCCTGGTGTTTCCCGGTTTTCGTTTACTGCCGCATAAGACGATCGCGCATATGACATACAATGTGGAGGATAATGATTTGCCGAGGATATACATCAATGACAGACTGATGAAAGCCGGTGTGCACAATGCATCTCTTGCAACAGATCTGCCAGAGAAAATAGTGCGTATCCGGCACAATGGCATTATGCAGATTGAAAGTGAAATAGGTAAGGACGGGCTCCGGTTAAAACGCACTTATTTTCCCAGTGTAGATAAACCGGTCGCGATTGAGAAACTGGTATTTATCAATGGGGGAAAGGCTGCTGTGAAAATCGATATGGATTACCTGCAGCGGGAGGTAAGACCTTCTGTAGAAAGAACCAGTGATGGACCACTACGTTTCGTTATCTCCACCATCAATGAAGGATTGAAAACAGTGCAACCCAACGATAGCGTGGAATTCGCTATTACCTACCAGGCGCTGAGAGGAAACGAATCAGTTTTGAAAGCGATTGTTAAGGAAGAAGAACAAAAAAGAAAAAACAGGATAGAAGAGATCGTATCCAAACTCATTCTTGAGACGCCGGATACTATCCTGAATACCATGTTTGATTTTGCAAAGATCAGGGGCACAGAAAGTATCTATAAAACCAGGGGAGGCTATATGCATGGCCCGGGAGGTTTGCGCTATTATGCGGCTATATGGGCCAATGACCAGGCGGAATATATCAATCCGTTCTTCGCTTTTTTAGGTGATGAGATCGGTAATCAATCAGCCATGAATGCTTTCCGTTTATTTGCCCGGTATATGAATCCTGAATACAAACCGATCCCCAGCTCTATCATTGCAGAAGGAGCAGCAGTATGGCAGGGCGCAAAAGACAGGGGAGATATGGCGATGATCGCCTATGGTGCTGGCCGTTATTCACTGGCTTATGGTAATATAGATTCTGCAAAAGTGTTATGGCCATTGATAGAATGGTGCCTGGAGTATTTAAAAAGAAAAGTGACCGACGAAGGTGTTGTTTATTCCGACAGCGATGAACTGGAAGGCCGTTTTCCTGCAGGCAAAGCCAATCTCAATACAAGTTCCCTGTATTATGATGCATTGCGATCTGCTGTTTATCTCGGCAAATTATTAGGTAAACCAGCTGCACAAACAAAAGCATATGAACAGCAGGCGATCACTTTAAGAAAAAATATCGAAAAATATTTTGGAGCAACCATCGACGGGTTTGCCACTTACCGCTATTATAAAGCCAATGATACTCTCCGCGCCTGGATCACTACCCCTTTAACCGTCGACATCTTTGAAAGAAAACAGGGAACGATCGCGGCATTATTCTCCCCTCGTTTGTGGACAGAAGACGGCCTTGCTTCACTGGCAGGGAATAAAACATTCTGGGACCGCTCTACTTTGTATGGCTTGCGCGGTGCATTCGCGGCAGGTGAAACAGAGAAAGCATTAAGTTTTCTGCAATATTTTTCGCGCCGTCGTTTATTGGGTGAGCATGTGCCTTACGCGGTGGAGGCATATCCTGAAGGTAACCAGCGGCATCTGTCTGCCGAGAGTGGATTGTACTGCAGGATATTTACCGAGGGCATGTTTGGTATGCGGCCTACAGGGTTTAATAGTTTTACCTGCACGCCAAGACTTGCTGCAACCTGGGACCATATGGCTTTGCGTAATGTGCATTCATTTGGTACAGTCTTCGATATCGAAGTGTGGCGGGTGTCAGGCGGCAGGCTGGGGATCGTTATAAATAAAGGCGGGCAGGAGAAGAGATACACCATAAAGGAGGGCGCGACCCAAAAGATCGAACTTTAGAAGGAGTGTAAGCTGTTATTTACTTGTATAGAGGTTAAAGAATTGTTCTTGTTGTTCCTGCATCACTAACACGGTAACAGGTTTTGCACAGAGCTAAGGAGTAAGTGAGCCAGGGAATAGCCTGGCTATTTATACAATTATTATCGGTTGAAATAAAGAGTTAACAGAGCGTTTTCACTGACGTGAAAACAGCACCCTGATCAACGGCTTCTTTTTCACGAAGTCAAAAATCTTCTTAGCTCATCCGTTCATACAAATAAAGAATAAACAATAGCTTGGCTCTCCCTTAGCTCATTTACTCCTTAGCTCTGCGTGAAACACCTTACATATGTTTTTAAGCTTACGGGAGAATTACACAATTCCATTTGGTGAGGTTCAGTTCTATAGTAGAGATTGAAGAATTGTTCTTCTTATCCCTGCATCACTACACAGCAACAGGTTTCACACAGAGCTAACAGAGTAAATGAGCTAAGGAATAGTCTGGCTATTTATACATTTATTATCGGTTGAAATAAAGAGCTAACAGAGCGTTTTCACTGACGTGAAAATAGCACCCCGATTAGCGGGTTCTTTTTCACGCAGTGAAAAATCTCCTTAGCTCAGTTTTTCAAACAGGTGATGAAAGATCAAACAACGTAAAATCTCCCTAGCTCATTTACTCCTTAGCTCTGCGTGAAACACCTTACTGAAATTTTGAACTTCAATACCTGAGAAACTCCAGAAACAATAACAAAGAATAGTTACTCCCCCGACAAAAGCATGGTGCTTATATCATTCTTTTCCCTGCCCGTTAAATACCCCGCAGACCTATATTTATCCGCAGCCTGCAACAGCAATGGATAAATATCCCGCTCATTATACTTACTGATCTGCTGGTAAGGAAATTTCTCCTTCCCCAGCGCATAGGGAATCAGCCAATCCAATGCACCACGTAATCCTGACCCTTCGCTTGTTTTATAATTCCAGAGATCTATACCGGCCCTGTCCGATAGTTTGGCCACAGTAAACCATCCATCGAGGTTCATTGTGCTATAACCTAACGCATTGGTGCGTTCAAGTTCAAGCGGTTGTTTGCCTTCTTTGGTTAGTTGGCTATCGAGCCGTTTTTTACTTTCAGCAATCAGTTTGCTCGCCAGGTTCTTATCACCGGTGAATAGTGCGAAGTCGATGACCTGCGCATAATACCAGGTGCCATGATTATTTTTTGCGGCATGTTCCTCATTCCCGTTTTTGCTGGTGAGTAACCATTGTAGAAAAGATGCATACCATGCTTTCATTTTTTTTGTATCGTCCATTTTCCAGGAAGATGAATTGGCCAGTAGCCCAACTGCATCAACAATGCCGATAAGTGTTCTTGATTCAATGATACCAATGCCCCTGCCCGTGTTCACACCGGGAATGGCCTGTCCATAATCCAGGTGGGGATTCATTTTAGTGGCTTCATCCAGGAACCAGCAACGGAGTAATACAGCGGCTTTGGCAGCATATTTTTCTTCACTGGTCAGGTACCAGGTAAGTGCAAGTAATTGAGAAGATGTTTCAAGCCGGCCAAGATAACTGCGATCGGTGATCTTGTATATTTCCGGGTTGCGGACCCCATCTTTCCGCATATACGGCAATCCATTCGGTTTTGTGCTGTCGTACCAGAAATAAGGCGCCTGGCTCATATAATCATGTTTATTGCCACTGACGGGAGTAAATTCTTTATCCATCACCGATACAGGTTTCATGGTCAGCAGTTCGTCTGCCTTTTTTTTGAGACTATCGATCATCCGCACTGTTGCGGGATCTTTTTTCCTGTAATTGTTTTTGATGTCTTCCAGCTTCTTCGCATTCAGCACAAATACCTCCGGTGATTGCGCGCCAGCCTGCAGAAATAAAAAAAGACAAAAAAGTGGAAGC
>CAZGSG010000002.1:0-72260 GCA_964528095.1 uncultured Terrimonas sp. | reverse complement strand
CAGCAGTTGTTGTTTTGTCATTGCCACAGGAAGTAAAGAGGGTAAATGCTACCGCGCAGGTAAGAATTGTTTTTTTCATTTTTATTTGTTTTAAAAGATTATGAGTGATCATTCAATCAACCTTATTTAACGATCAGTTTCCAGGATGCGGCCGAATCGAGGAATGCATCCATAGAAAATTCTTTTTCACCGCTGCCATCATTCAGGCTGATATAAGCAGAAGCCGGTGCGCTTATGCCTTCATTGATTGCCACTACGCCGATCAGGTGTTCGCCGGCTGATAATTTTCCCAGTTTATATTCGATAGGGGTATTTAAGATCGCTAATGTGTCAGCGATTAATTTGCCGTCGAAAAAGACCCGGATAGTATCGCCATCTTCAGCATCATGGTCCCATACTTTCATGATTACCGGGCCAGGGTTGATTTCTGTTTGGCCCTGAAGGGTAAATTTGATGGTAGTTGTTTTCGGTTTTTTTAAAAGCCAGAATCCGGCAGCGGCGATCAGCAACAGGAGTATGAGGATTGTTATTCTTTTTTTCATTGTATAGATTTTAGAATCAAAATGACTTTTATATTTTTATTTAAACAGTAGCTGTTTTTGCAGTTTAAATGACTGTCATCCCGGACCGGTTTTATTATCTCTACAATCATAATGACTGTAAGATCCGGGACCTTTCTCTTAATTTTTTGCTTGTTAATTAATACAAAGAATTGTTCTGCGTAGAGAGAAAGTTACCGGGTCAAGCCCGGCATGACAGTCGCTATGTTTGAACATTAGTTTGCGGTTTAGTTATTATTCTAAAATTGTTCTGCGCACAGAGAAAGCTACCGGGTCAAGCCCCCGTATGACAGTCCTTACGTTTGAATATTACTCATATAAACAATCTCTATCATCAAGAATCCACACATCTCCTCAACTTCCGATCTTTATATCCAATCTCGTTCTCAATCGTATATTCCCTCCATCCAGTTTTTTTACATTCTCTATCTTTTTTATACTACGTGTTTTATCGCCTGTTGTAATCAGTTCAAATACCTGTTGCTCGCCCATGCCAACGGTAAAGACTGACCTCGCGGGTGCCATCGGAAAATCAAATACCCGCACGATGGGAATAGGAAGCATTGGTTGCAGCACCCCCACGATCAGTTGGTTTGTTTGCCCAATATTAGTGGCATTGGTTGCCGCATCTTTATCGATTTCGAGATAGACCTTATCGTTGATCACTTTACCTTTTACCTTGATGCGGAACGAACCGGGTAACATTTGCCGGGCTATCAGCCCGAGATCATTGTTGATATCGAGTTCGCCCTTCGTGACTTTTGCCGTCTTGCCGTCTTTACTTACCTGTATGTTGGGTACAGGCACTTTTGAGGGATCGATGGGTACCGCCTTTATTTTATCCCGCATAAAGAGCACCATACCCGCGGGTATTTCTTCTACTTTTTCAAAGTCTTCCCAAAAATCATATTTGGTATATACACCTTCAAATTCACCACTGACGGCAAACCCCTTTTTTGCATCACCACCTTTTTCATACCGCAATACAAGATTTCCCTTCATGGCCATATCATAGCTGTTCCAAATTCCTTTACTGGAAGATGCATCGAATTCTGCTCTGAAATCACCGCTGAAAGGGCCTTTCAATTCATCACAAAAAGTACCATACATGCTTTTGGCTACATAGGTGATGAAGTCGAGCGTAAAACCTGTTTTGGCAAAATCCCTGAACTCTTCAAACCCCAGTGCCGTACCTACCGCTCCTTTTTGTACAGTATTCAATTTGAATTTCGCATTGTCCTGCTCCTGCTGTGGGGTGCTGCCCCATTGCATACGGTCCAGTGCGCCGGGTAATGCTTTATCGGAAGCAAGGTTGATGAATTTTTTGGCGAGCTTTCCCTGGAAATCAAGTACGAGTGAAATGAACCCGGCAGCCTCACCAATGAAGTTCATATAATCGCAGGTAGCTGCTTCGCGTTCACTTTGTTTGATCCGCTCCTTGAAATTCTTTTCGTTTTCAGCAGCTTCATTTTTTATGGATTCTATCTGCTCAAGATAGGGCTGTACTTTTTCAAATACCGGTGGATATTTTGCTGCAAAACTTACCAATACAGAAAAATCTTTGGCGGCTGCCTTGAATTTTTGTTCTGCCTGTTTCAATCCTTCTTTGACCTTATCTGCTTTTTCCTTGTATTGTGTTTTGGCCGGGGAGGAGGGTAGTTGTTCTACCAGTTTATTCGCTGCGTCAAGTCCCTGCTGCGCGGTGGTTGAAAGTTTGGCCATTTCTTCTTCCAACGCTTCTTTCATTCCATCGGGGTCCAATACCCAGATCTCTGCAGTAACTGATCTTTTGCCATCAGCACCTGAGGCGGTTACAAAATATTTACCATATGGCTCAGCAAATTTATGTTCTGCATGATAGTTTCCGAACTTGTCTGTTACCACATCTATTGCTTCAATTTTATTCTTTGGTGATTTGATCTCTACATGCACGGTCACGGGTTCTTTGCCTACCTGTGTTTCTCCATTGATAAAACAAGTCACTCCTGGCGCAGTGAATTTAGTCGAAAGGATAAGCGAAACAGTAGCGCCATCTGTGTATTGCGCAGAAGTATACAGCCCACAAAGAAGAAAGGAGAAGGTTATAAGGATGAATGGAACTGCTTTCATAATACGTTTATTAAGGGGATTAATATTTTGCAGCATCCGTTATTTTAAATGTTTCAGGTACTGCTACAAATGTGACCAATCTCAGCGGGCCATCTTTTTTTGCACTGGGGGTATAAAAAAAGATACGTTCTTCATCCAGTCCATAACGATTTACGAGATATTGCCTGATCGCGTTATATTCTTCTTCCGCGCCGGATGGTTTATCGCCGGTTATTTTCTGGAATACTTTGATCAGTATCTTTTTTGTCTTTAGCTGCTGTTTGATGGCAGCACCTGCGGCATTCAGTTCATCATTAGGGTCGGGATCAAAGCTTCCGGTCACGTCATTATAAAAAAGAGCAGGTAGGGTTAGTTTATTGTCTGTGAAAATCGCGGCTTCAGGTGTGGTGACCGTGCTCGTAGCGGGTTGCTGCGCGGGACTGGGAACTTCGGGGTTGTCGCCTGCGGAATTAGATTCAACTTTATTTTCATTTGTTGGATCATCAGCGTTATCTTCTTTTCCTTTCTTCTTTTTCTTTTTTTTGCCCGTGATCACACTATCTGTTTTATTGATCCCCAGGTCGATGGCATTATCAATCTTTTGCTCCATTTTCTGGGTCGCTTTTCTTTTCGCCGACTCTTTTGTTTGTTCCAGCAGGCGCTTGCCGAACTGCGCGTTTGTTATCATGTTAAAGGATAACAGGAACAGGATAAGTATAATTTTCATACGCGATTTTTTAAGATAGTTTGCCAGATAAGTACATTACTGTTTTATTGGTCCGTATTCTTCCATACAATACCTGTTTTGACAAGCCGGGATGGAGAAAAAGAAGCAGGCTCCCAATGCTGGGCCCGCATGAACATTGATTCGGCCGCACGTTTAAATACCGCTACGATCTTCCCGCTTGCATCGTAATAGTTTTCATCGAACACCTTTATCTTATCTGCTCTTAGTTTTGCCCGTTGCGTATAGGTTATTGGTATAAAATAAAGGACTTGCCCCTGGTAAGTATATTTTTCAATTACAGATCCCTTTTCTTTCCGGGCCAGGCGAATGATGGTATCTGGTACCGGCGACTTTCTATTCATGCTGTCCTGGTACACCACCAGCCCATTATCATCTTTTTTAGAGATGATAGATGGGGCGTTGGGGTGTTGAACTACTCCGGAAAACGCTGTTTCTGTTAGCAACATACCGGTGTCCGATGCCGGCTCGGCTGAAATGATAAGGGCAGGTTTAATGGTAATGGTGAATACTGTTTTAGCAGAAGATACTTCGTCTGCCATTTTGATCAGGTTGCCCCGCTCATTGTACTCTTTCGTGGTCTTGCTACAAGACTTAGTGATGCCGGCTTCAATATCCTTTAGCGTTTTTGTGATACAGACTTTGTTGTGATCATAAACATCTGTCATCACTTTTTCTGTTAATCGCCTTTGTTCAGCTGGCCTTTGTGCATTGCTTGTTTGGAGAATGCAGCAAAAGGCAATGATCAGTAAACCGCAAAAAGGATAGCTTATCATAATAACTGCTTTAAATGATCAGTCTTTTGATGGTTTTGTTTTGCACGGATTGGTGGCAGGTTTGGTAGATTTAAGGCCATTGGCATCAAAACCATTATCACGGATCGTTTGTAGGATCGTTTTGAATGGAGTGCCGTCGCTGCTATAGTAAATCGTCAGTTTGCCCGTGGAAATATTGATCTTTATATCAAATACTCCTTCGTGTTCGCGGAGCGCAGCCTCGACTTTTTCACTACCGGCTTTGCAACTGATCGTAGTTTTGATCACAGTGCCGCCGTCATTGGTTTTGATTTCTTCGCCTGCTTCATCATTTTCCCCGGGCACCGGTTTGATTATTTCTTCAGCTGGCTTTGCTATTGTGGTTTCTTTTTTTCTTTTCTGGTAAATGTATTCGGTAAACAATCCATCGGTGGTATAGACCTTAAGCCAGTAAGCGAATTTATCTTTATAAGGAGCACTGTTCAGATCATAAGTGAATGTGCCGGGCCATTTCGTAAATGTTTGTGTGTGGTCGGTTCCTTTTCGCACCGCCATTTCCTGTTGTGAGTATACGCTCAGGATGATCTTTGTTATTGGTGCAGTGGTTTTAACATCCAGTTTTTTACCCGCTTCATTCATTATAGCAGTGAGTTTGTATTTGTCGTTGAATGCTTTCTCATTGCCGCCAAAAGAAGAGTATTCAGCGGTTTGTGCTATAGTGTTCAGGGATAGTGAAACTGAACAGACGAGGAGTAATAAATTTCTCATGGTAATGATCTGGTTATGTGTTTTGGATAAGTACGGATCAATAAGATATAAAAATAGGTGGCAGGTATGCGAATAACAGGATGAACCGCTCAAGGGAGCTCTAAAATCGATGAAGGGATGATAATTGCGCGAATCAATGGAATTGCCGGGTATTACTTAGGTTGTGGACCGAAACGATGGACGAGGGATCGACGAGGAGTGGAGCCCAAACGGCGAAAATTACCGTACATTTTCAGAAAGCCTGGTCCCGAATTCCGCGAAAAATCCGAAGCCCATTATTAATTTCAGAAAACCAGTGAGCGCTGATTGCAGATTTGACCCTGTTGAAGTTGTATGGTAAAATTTCCTATATGCAGAACGGGTGGAAATGAGCTAATAATGGGTGTATCGACTTTAAAACAAATAGTGTTTTAAGTCAACAGTAAAAAAACTTCAATAGACGTTCCTTGTTTTGATCGCCCGGTACAAGCACGAATTATTAATGCGCGGGTATCAGTAATTCTACCAATGTTCCCTCAGTTCCACCAATAAACTTTACCGACGCGCCCATCTTTTGTGATAACTCTTCTACCAGCATCAGGCCCAGGCCATTCAGTGATTTTGTATTTTCTTCATTGGCGATCATTCCCAGGTAATCCTGCTGCGTGAAAGATGCTCCCTGGTTTCTGATATACAGAATTGTATCATTCTGTTGATTTCGGGTCCCGATTTCGATCTCACCGTTTTGTGGAGAGGCCTTGATTGCATTCTGCAGGAGATTGCGAATGATGGTCTGCAAGTAATAAGGATCTGTATAAACAGTATCGTTCTGTTCAAGGTTCATTTTATAGCTGATCTGTTTGGATTCGCTATTAAGGTGTAATAAATTCTGACAGGCTTTTAGTACTGGAAGTAATGCTGTTGTTTGCGGAGATGTTTTGAATTCGCTCATTTGCGTCTTGCTCCAGATCAGCAGGTCTTCCATGGTTTCAAGTAGTGAGCCCGTAGCCGTCTGGATCTTGCTGCTTAGTTCATTTTTTTGTTTTTCGTCGAGCAATTGAGGGTTAAGTTGTTGCAATTTCAGGAACTGGTATACCTGGCTGATAGGAGAGCGGAGGTCATGACTAATAATGCTGAATAATTTTGCTTTTGTTTGATTGGCATCTTCGAGGGCATTGTTCAAACTGGTGAGCATTTTATTCTTTTCATCCAGTATATCGGCTGTCTTCTTTTTATTGCGATAGATGATCACCAGCAAGGTTGCGGTAAGCAATAAAAGTCCAATACCGCTGATCAGCCACCAGCGTTGTTTGCGGGCAACACTCAATTGAAGGTTTTTAGTTTCGATCTGCAATTGTTTGTCTTTGTTCTGGAATTTAGCTTCCGCTTCTGCGAAACTTTTTTCCGTGGCATGCACATATAGCGTATCTCTCAACGGTTCATACACGGAATAATACTGGTAAGCCTGCTGCCATTGTCCAAGTGCGCCAGAAGACCGCGCAATATCCCGCAACAGGTTTACATACAGATCAAGGCTCCATTCTTTTGCTATCGGTTCTATTTTTTTAAGATAAGGCAATGCCCGGGCATAGTCTTTCTGATTCAGGTATACAGAAGCGGTCATATAAGTGACCTGTGATAGTAATACTTCGTCAGCCCATTTTGGGGCAAGCTCATTTGCACGGGCGATATATTGTAATGCCGTGTCATTATTATTCAGGGAAAGGTAATAGTCAGTAAAGGCGAGGTCGAGTGCGAGGCGATGCGTCCAGGCCTCAGGATAGCTGTTCTTGCTAAAATTGGTAAGGCTGTCATAATACAGTTCAGCCTCGCTGATATGTTTGGCGCCGGCCTGTGCATACATACGTAAAATATCGGCGAAATTTTTATAAAAAAGGCCCAGAAGCTGGGGGTGTTTGCTAATAAAAGGCCTGGCTTCTTCTGCATATTGTTTGGCTTGTTCCGGAAGTCCCATGTTCATGTAAAGCCGGGTGATCTTTAGCAGATCCATTCCAGTCTTTCTTACAAACGCAGTATCACCGTCGGCCGCGATCTTTTTTTCGAGGTTCACCGCTTCGAGTTTATAATGAATAGCGCTGTCGGTGCTTCCTTTTTCAAAATGGTATACTCCGAGCGTATTAAAAGCGGCCGCTTTTAGTTTATTGTCAGTAGTGGTATGGACAATGGCAAACTGCGCAGAGGGATTGATCGTATCCTGTGCAGAACATAAATTATTGACAATAACGATTGGCAACAGGAGCAGGGGTAGTTTTCTCATATGTATGGCTTGATAATAACGGATTACCGTATTATAGCTTTAGTTGGTTGACGGTATTACGGTATGTCTTTCCAATTGGAATGATCGCATCTCCGCATATTATTTTATTAAAATGCAGTTCGCGGATCTTATTACGGGCTACTGCATAACTCCGGTGTACACGGAGAAACTGGTTACCCGATAATTCTTCCAAAAACCTGCTTAGTGTTGTCAGGGTCAGGTAATTCTTTTTTTCGGTTACAACTTTTGTATAGTCCTGCATCGCTTCCAGGTAAATGATATCCTGTTGAGGCAGGCGGATCCGGTTATGGCCGTCCTTGATGGTAAGGGATTCTGTTTCGAACAGGACCTCGTAGGCTGCCGATTTCTGTTTCATGGACCAGTAGTCTTCTACACGTCTGGCTGTATCTGCAAATCGTTCGGCTGTAACCGGTTTTAAAATATAATCCAGGGCGGAAAGTTCGAAGCCCTCCAGGGCAAATTCCTGGTGGGAGGTAATGAAGACGGCCATGGGCACCTGGCTCTTGATTTTTCGCAGGATTTCGATCCCACTCATGCCCGGCATCTCTATATCGAGAAAGACCAGGTCGGGCCGGAGATCAGCAATGGCGGGTAATGCCTCCGTGAAGCCCGAAAAGCTGCCAGTATGCTGCAGGAAAGGGTGTTCGAGGGCGTATTCTTTCAGGATCAGCAGGTCCACCGGGCTGTCGTCAATAGCGATATAACGGATGGGTTTTTGCATCTGGAAGAATGGAATTATTACGTTCAAATATAAATGATTGTATTGGCTTTTTTTCCGAAATTTGCAGCACTCAAGACTCAATATGGCAATAGATATAAAAGTACCGACCGTTGGCGAATCGATCAGTGAAGTAACCCTCTTGAAATGGAATAAAAAGGATGGCGATTACGTGGAAAGGGATGAGGTGATTGCGGAACTGGAAAGTGAAAAAGCAACATTTGAAGTAAACGCGGAAAAAGCAGGTGTGCTCAAGACTTCTGCGAAAGAAGGCGATACATTGAAGATCGGCGATCTGCTCGCCAGCATCGACGAATCGGCAGCTAAACCTGAAGAGAAAACAGCTAAAGCACCTGAAGTCGGATCAACGGCTGCGGATGTCAAAACTGCTACTAAAGAAACGTCGACTACGAACGGGCAGGCAAAAGAAAACGTTGTTCCCGTCAAAGAATCAGCACCTGCGGCAGATGTGAAAGCTACCCCGGTGGCTTCGGCAATCATAGCTGATAAAAAAGTGGACCCCAAATCGGTAACTCCTTCCGGGTTCCAGGGCAAAATATTAAAAGAAGATGTGCTGGCAGCATTAAGCAATCCCGGCAAAAAAGCATTCCCTGGTACTGAACTTGGCAGCCGCAATACCCGTACGGAGAAAATGACGAATATCCGCAAGACGATCAGCCGTCGCCTGGTGGAATCAAAAAATACTACGGCCATGCTCACTACTTTTAACGAAGTGGACATGACGGCTATCATGGCTATCCGTACGAAATACAAGGATAAATTTAAAGAAGTACATGGCGTTGGGCTGGGCTTTATGAGCTTTTTTGCAAAAGCATGCGCAGTAGCGCTCGCAGAATGGCCATCCGTAAATGCGTACATTGACGGGGACCAACTGATCTATCATGATTATGCAGATATCAGCATTGCAGTGAGTACTCCAAGAGGACTGACGGTTCCGGTGATCCGCAATGTAGAAAGCCTGGACATGGCGCAGATTGAAAAGAAAGTAATAGAACTCGCAGGTAAAGCGAAGGATAGCAAATTGACAGCAGAAGAGTTGACCGGCGGAACATTTACAATAACCAATGGCGGTGTATTCGGATCATTGATGAGCACGCCGATCATTAACATACCACAAAGCGCGATTTTAGGAATGCATAAAATTCAGGAAAGGCCGATGGCAATCAATGGCCAGGTGGTGATAAAGCCGATGATGTACCTTGCATTGAGTTATGATCACCGGATCATTGATGGACGTGAGTCAGTGAGTTTCCTGGTGAGGGTAAAAGAATTACTGGAAAACCCTGAACAGTTGTTGATTGGTAAGGATGTGGTGAAGACCTTGCTGGGTGTGTAAATAAGATTAAGAGATTATAAGAGATAAGGAGGGTAAGAGCGAGGTTGACTTGCTTTTAGTCTTCTTTTTTTGTTAAAAGAGGTATATACTCATTCTCAAAATAACCGTTTAAACTTCAGCATGATGGATAGTTTTCCATTTTCGACAGATGGACTTCAACAAGATGATATCGAATTGTTTTTGGAAGTTTATGAGAAGCTGAAAACGAATTATGATGCCACATTCAATGGTGATATTAACGTTGATTTTGATAAATCAGCCTTACTGAAAAAATATGAGCGGTATGATATACGCGAGGTTATTCAACTAGCGGAGGGTGTATTTATCGTGATAATGGAAGTGTTTTATAAATATCTTGGTGCCAAAGGTGGAGAACATAACGGGCATCATTTTCAGGCCTGGGGTTTAACAACAATGGCGAGAGATTTTGGCCATGTATTAATTAAGCGGGAAACGCTTACTGAGAAATTGTTTGAGTTGATTAAACCTGTTGAGTTGGATTTTCCTGATGATAAAGCATTTAGTAAGAAATTTTATGTGCTGGCTACCAATAAAGAGAAAGCGACAAATGCATTTACATCACCGTTCAGGGATTTGTTATTAAACCTGACGATCAGGGATTTCTCATTGGAAATAGTTGGAAATACGCTTATTTTTTCGAACGATAAAAGCCTCGATCCGGATGAAACTTTATTACTGGCGAATTTTATTGATAAAACATCCCGGATCAGGTAGGTAAAATACTCAAATGGCAACGGTAAAGAAATCTGTAAATTAAGTACCATGTATGAATTAAAAAAAACAAAAAGCTACGGAAGTAGAATTATTATTGGTATTGCGATCCTTTTCCTTCTATCTGCTGTACTTAAAATGATCTTCAACGAAAAGAAGCCATTGCTCAGTGATGAGCTAATTGAATTGGCGAACAACATTAACGAACATGCGCCAGTAGTAATTGATAGTACTACGAGATTTGATAATATGGTCGCTTTGTCGGACTATAAACTGCAATATAACTATACGCTTCTCCAGGTGGTCAAATCAGATGTGGACACGGCAGTACTTTTTAGTACCGGAAAAGAATATATGCTGAATATGATGAAGTCAAATCCTCAGGTGAGTGTTTTCAAGAAAAATGGTATCGATATATGGGCTAGCTATTCGGATAAGAATGGCGTATATATTGGAACAGTTAAATTGCCGGCCAGTGAATTCTAGGATTTCTAAAGTGCCTAAGGTTGTATCATCCGGTAGAACAAATCAGAATATACCTGCTGGCCCTTCTCATTTAAATGATATGCATCTGCAAATAAAGTATCGCCGTACATTTTTAGCTGATCGATACTTCCGATAATAGGGGTATTGAATCCCACTTCTATTAATTTACCGTAAAATGACGAGTCGACCTGTTTACAATACAATGTATAGTCGGCAATATAGTCGGCACGTTTAGGAGGAATAAAGGCAGTAAAAGAGATCTTGTTGTTATTGCAGAAGGTTGCTATTTTTTGTAAATATTCAAATTGAAGATCGGACCAGCCGTATTGTTCCAGTTGAAATTTTTTATGAACAGGAGCATTGAAGTTGACCGGATTTGCAGTGAGAACCCCGCTGCCAAA
Organism: uncultured Terrimonas sp.; assembly: GCA_964528095.1. Classification (GTDB taxonomy): domain Bacteria; phylum Bacteroidota; class Bacteroidia; order Chitinophagales; family Chitinophagaceae; genus CAZGSG01. Next base: position 61,372 of record CAZGSG010000002.1, on the reverse strand, counting down.
ATCGGGAGGAGGCTTTGTCTTCTGCATCATTGAATTTGGTAATCGGTTTAATGCAGCGTTGATCAGGTTTTTGTACCTGATGGGAAAAAGCTGCTGATCGTATTCCAGGCTGTAGTTAAATGCTGTACGGGCATTCATATCGAGATACAAATAATTATTCCTGTTCCTGTAATACGCTTTTGTAAATATCCAGGGGTCAATTCCCATGAAGATGGCTTTTACATGGGCCAGGTCCACGCTTTTTAAAATAAAATATGTTTCAACGGGATCCCTGGCATCTGCTCCAAGGTTGATAAACGCGAGTGAGTCGTGCGAGAGTTTATTTAATGTAAGGCAGCTTAATCCATATTTCACGGTAGAGCTTCCAAGTAGTAAAACTTTGCCGGAGTGTTGTACGTCGCTGATCCATTGATAGGCAGAGGCACTGCCTGCAAATACTTTTTCTAATTTGCTTTCGGCAAATAATTTTTTCCTGCCAAGGGTAATGCTTATTTCCAGTAATAGCAGCGTTGCCACCGGAATGATGCAAAAACAAAGCAGTCTGTAAAGAAATCTTTTCAATCCCGGAATTTAGAATAAAAAACGCATATTTTTTCGCATGTAGCCCGGATATACTTTGAGCCCTTATTATGAGCTTGAAATTCATGAGCGGATAAACGGTTAAAAAATGTGTTGTTGATTTTTAATAAAAATATAGAAAACCGCTGCCCGGAAGAAATGCTGAATGATAAGGGGAGTTGAAACAAGGGACCGATATAAATACAGTGGTCACGGAAGGATTAGCAGATTTTGCCACGAGCTATGGCAGGCGATAAGAAGCCGGGGAAGGTGGCGAGACAGATTTTTTAGGGAGATGCTGCATATAGAAAGTTAAAATCATATTTTTTTGCGGGCAGGAAGAGCGTACCCTGCATTAAGTTATATAATCATGCCGGCAGTTTCGTATTTTGATGCATATTCTGCCTGTTATGCTCAAACAATATCTTTTTTTCCTGTCTGCACTCTTGCCATTGTCGCTGCTTGGCCAACCGGGCAGGGGATTTACGATCGCCGGCCGGATCACCGGTGTAAAAGATGGTACTAAGGTTTATATAAAGGATATTGATGAAAAACAGGTGCTGGATTCCGCGATTATTTTGAATGAACGGTTCCTGCTTAAAGGTTCAGTCAAAATGCCTTCAACCTGCTGGCTTGAATGCCTGGACCAATACAGTACCATACAGGTTGAAAATACGGCCATGCAATTTGAATCCCCGCTTGAATTGATGAGGTTGTATGCAAAAGCCACGGGTGGAACCGAACAGGCTCTGCAGAATGAATTAACAGCTTTGCAATACGCCTTCGATCATCTCACGTTTACTTCCTACGACAGTCTTAATAAAAAAAAATATAAAGACGATGAAGACAGGAAGCGACTGGCAAAAGTGTTGAATGATTCACAGGATTCATCACAATTGATTTATATCCGCTTTGGTATACAACATCCGGATTCGTGGCTGGGAATGGATATTCTTTACAGAAACCGCCAGCACATAAATAAGGATACGCTGCGAAACCTGCTATCATTGATGCGGCCAGAATTATCTGCACATATGAAAGCACGCAGCATTCGTGAATATGTGTTCGGTAAGCTGGTTCGCAAAGGGGAGCCGTTTATCGATTTTGAGGCTACCACACTGGAGGGGAGAGCTTTCCGCCTTTCTTCGTTAAAAGGGCAATATGTGCTGCTTAGTTTCTGGGATGCAGGGTGTGTGCCCTGCCGCCGCGAGAATAAGACATTTAGTAAAGAACAGGCATCCTGGAATAACAAACTACAGATAGTCAGTTTTTCACTTGATAAAAACCGTGAAGCCTGGGCAAAAGCAAGCGCGGCAGATCATATCAGTTGGTACAATGTATCAGACAACCAGGGTGGTAGCGGTTCGATCAAAACACAATATGATGTGCAGGCAATGCCAGCCGCATTCCTGATCAACCCACAGGGCGTTGTGATAGAAATCTTTACAGGATTTAGCGATGACTTCCTCGGGCAGTTATTGAAGTTGGTCGGGTAGTTATAAAGCAGCCCGGTACATTCTTCCGATTACTATTTTATGGTAAAATAATAGCTATGCATATCTCCGTTATGGTCAGAAATAGGTGACCAAGCTTCACCAGGCCATGAAATCTGCTTTTCACGTATCAAAACAGGCATTTTGCGAATCAGTTTCTACATAAACAGGCTTTTATCCTGAATCTTGTGCGAAATAAACCTTTATGAATTGTTTAAGAAAAATCGCCCTGTCAGCCCTTTTGTTATCGGGTAGCTTGTACGCACTTTCACAAAAAACGGATACGGTAATTATTGGTCCTTCTCATGTGAACACCGCGGTTTTAAAGCCAGGAGTACACAGGTATCTTATCTATTTTAAAAATGGAAAAGACAGCAGCCGGATCAATTACCAGGTTTGGACCAGGAAAATAGATCAGTTGGATTACAAAGGCAGGAGCGCCATCAGCGTTACGCAGGAATGGGAGGATAATGATACGATCATTCATAAAGTGTATACTGTATGCGATAAAAAAACCTTTGCCCCGCTGTTCCAGGAAAGCTGGTTTCCTAAATGGGGGGTGACGGTTTTTGATTTTATCGATAAAAAAGCGATGTTCAGGGATACTGCTATCACAGATGCCGATACTGCACGTATAAAAAAGGGGATGTATGACGCATTTAAGCAATCGCTTAATCAATATGTGCTGGACTGGCATCTTGACCTGGAAGTATTTCCCATACTGCCTTATAAAGATAAGACCACGTTTATGATCAATTTTTATGATCCAGGTTCGAGGGCCCCATCCTTGCAGGCCTATACTGTGACAGGGAGCGCATTTCTCACTGGATATAATGACCAGCAGATAGATTGCTGGCTGCTGACGCATAATTCAAGGAACAACGAGGAAACATTCTGGGTAAGTAAACAAACAAAAGAAGTGTTGAAGCTGGAACAAAAAATTGTGGGCAGGTACAGGTATAAGATCAAGTTTGGCTTCAGTTCCTGATTATCCGGGAATATAAACTGGGTATTTTTTAAAAAGATAGTCGACCGGCAGCTGATAATAGCTGCCGGCTTTTTGTTACCACTGCTCTCTTATTACATTGGTTCCTTCATTTTGGATACAACTATACCTGGTTTGGTTATTTTTTTCTGTTGAAATACCAGGAGCTTTGCTGTTCAATATCTAAACAAGTATTTATGAATAGCATAGAAAAGATCAAACTGGGAGCTCAGGGACTTAATGTTCCGAAGATCGGGCTGGGCTGTATGGGAATGACAAAAATTGCAGGAATGGATATCTATGGACATGCCAACGAGGCCGAAGCCATCGCCACGATCCATCGTTCACTGGAACTGGGTGGCAACTTCCTGGATACAGCAGACCTGTACGGGCCGATGCTCAATGAAAGACTTGTGGCAAAAGCAATAAAGGGGAATCGGGACAAGTATATTATTGCCACCAAATTCGGTTATGAGATAGATGATAATGAACAACTGACCTGGCAAATCAATGGCCAACACGCATATGTTAAGAAAGCGGTTGAACGTTCGCTGAAGAACCTGGGTACCGATTATATCGACCTGTATTACCTTCACCGGCTGGATCCGAATACGCCCATTGAAGAAACGGTCGCTGCTATGGCAGAACTGGTAAAAGAGGGCAAAGTTGGTTATATAGGGCTTTCAGAGGTGTCTTCTGCCACTATCCGGAAAGCGCATGCGATTCATCCATTAACTGCAGTACAAACGGAATTTTCCTTATTTGAACGAGGCGTTGAAGCAAATGGTGTTTTAGATACATTGAAAGAATTGGGTATAGGTTTTGTAGCTTATTCGCCATTGAGCCGTGGATTCTTTACCGGTGAAATTAAAACGCCAGAGGATTTTGATGTTTCAGATTTCAGGAAGACTATTCCACGTTTCCAGGGCGAAAATTTTTATAAGAATATCGAATTGGTTAATGAAATAAAAAAACTGGCCGTTATAAAAGGGATAAGTTCTTCGCAAATAGCCATTGCCTGGGTGATTTCAAAAAATGTTGTAGCCATACCGGGAACGAAAAGGGTGAAATATATTGAAGAAAACATGGCCGCGTTAAATGTGGTGCTGAGCCCGGATGAACTATTGCAATTGGAAAATATTGTACCCCTGGGACTCTCCACAGGCGAAAGGTATGATGCGAACAGCATGGCTATTATTGATCAATAAAGCTGATGGGGGGTATATTACATTCTTTTAACTATTCAGGCTGTTTAGGTCAGATCAATTCAAAATTATTGCCTGCGAATACCATTTTTGTATGTTGACTTTTTAATTTTAAATGCAGAAGAGTGCTGGCAAATTTGATAAACTAACTAAAAGATGAAAAAAAAGAGCAATAGCCCCCGCATGGTTAATTCTATATCGGAAGTGCACAGGTTATTGGGATTGCCCAAACCGGCGCATCCTTTGATAAGCCTGGTATTCCACAGCGAAATATTGCATATCGAAACTGCCTATTGGGACAGGCTTGTGTTTAATTTTTACAATGTTTCGATGAAGAAAAGTTTTAAAGGAAAAATGAGGTATGGGAAAAATTATTATGATTTCGACGAAGGTTCTATGAGTTTTATTTCTCCCGGGCAGGTCATTGCTGTGGATGACGATGCTACCAGAGACTGTACTGGCTGGTCTTTATTTTTTCATCCTGATTTCATCAGGAATTATACCTTAGGGAAACAAATAAAAAACTACGGTTTTTTTTCTTACGAAGTCAATGAAGCCCTGCATCTTTCTGACAAAGAAGAGATACTGATAGAATCTATTATTAAGAATGTTCAGCAGGAATATCATAGCTCCATCGATAATTATAGCCAGGATGTGATGGTGTCCCAGGTCGAGTTATTGCTTACCTACTGCAACAGGTTTTATGACAGGCAATTCATAACCCGCAAAACGGCCAGCAATGATCTTTTGACGAAATTTGAAGAATTGTTAACCGGCTATTTCGATAGTGATTTATTTGAAGGCCTTCCTACGGTACAATATGTTTCGGAAAAACTAAATGTTTCCTCTAATTATCTCAGCGATATGCTGCGCACCGTAACCGGACAAAATGCGCAACAGCATATTCACAATAAGTTAATAGAAAAAGCAAAAGAAATACTGACCACTACTTCGTTATCGGTGAGTGAGATTGCTTACAGGCTTGGTTTTGAATACCCGCAATCCTTTAGCAAGTTGTTTAAGAGTAAAACAAATTTATCTCCGCTCGCGTTCAGAGGCTCGTATAATTAATTTGACAAACCCGGAATGCCGTCAGCAACCATACTGGCTGCTATTGTTGGTAGGCTTGCTGTCCTTATTCCGGAAGCAAAACCTTTGTAGAGCAAGCTATTTTGCTTTTGTACTATTTACTGCATTTTTTAATCCGGTAAGTTATAATACTCCTTCACTGTCTTGTAGTCACTAAAATCTATATCCGGCAAACCAGTTGATGCCCCTGCTGATCTACCGCCGGGCAATTGAGCTACCGAATAAATCCTTACCACTTTTGCATTGGCATAACTTTCTCCAGTACCAGTTTTGTCAATGTAGAGATTTACTTTGTTGCTGGCATAACCATAACTGACCCGGTAATTGGTGGTACCGCCGGTGCCAAGACCGGGTAAAGCATACCAACGGTCTATTGGTTGGTAATACAGGTATACAAACCAGGATGATTTATTCATGGTATCGAGTGTGGTAGTTACGCCCAGTGTAACAAAGCCTGCTACGAGATTTTGTACGCCATAGGTATACTGCATCACGTTCGCATTGCCTGCTATTCCCTGAGGGCCTTGTGGACCTTGTGGGCCGGCCGCACCTGCTGGTCCTGTAGGTCCCGCAGGTCCAACATCTCCTTTTTTACAGGCTGATAGACTGGCAACAACAATAAGCAGGCAAAGAATTTTTTTCATAACTAATAGTATTGATAGGTGATTATTGGTTTGTAGATGACCGAAAGGACAAATCTCATATATACGCATAGAACAACCTATCCTCTTTTTGAGTAGGCAAAATAAGATGAAGAGAGATGCAGGCTAAATATTATACGATCCGTTCGCCCAGGGCTTTTACAATGGCCTCTTTACCGCAGTTGACATGAAGTTTCTGATAAATGTTTTTAAGGTGGGAGCGGATGGTGTCAAATGCCACATTCATATCGGCGGCCATTAATTTGATGCTGTAGCCTTTTGTCAGTAATTGCAATACTTCCAGCTCCCGCGGTGATAATTCGTATTTATTGGTTTCTTTTTTTGTGTGAAAGCTGTTCATCACTTTTTTCGCGATAGCAGGAGACATGGGAGCGCCTCCATCCAGTACCTCCTGTATAGCGTCGAATAGTTTGGATGGGGGTGTTTTTTTGAGCAGGTAACCATTGGCGCCGGCACAAAGACATTGAAAAAGTCTATCATCATCTTCGAATACCGTATACATGATCACTGCTATGTTGGGATTGGCTTCTTTTACATAACTGACGCCTTTGATGCCGCTTTCGCCCGGCATATCAATATCCATCAGTACCACGTCTGGCTTGTACACGCGGGCTATATTCGCCGCATCCGTGCATTGATTATAGTCGCCAATGACAGTATATCCATTCATTTTTAATAAATAGGCTAATGACTCCCTTAACCGGTCATTGTCTTCGAATAGGACGATACTGGCTGACATTCAATAAAGTTAAACAGGAATTGTGATGCTTCAATCACCTATTTGAGTGAAGTGTGCCGGATAATCAGGCGATATAGAAATTAAAACGGGTAAGCGTGCCTTTGCCGGGAGCAGAATCAATAAACAACCCGCCGTTCCATTTATTTACCCGCTGTTGTATATTCCTGATACCGTTTCGGTGAGTCGGCTCTTTTGGATCAAAGCCCCGGCCGTCATCCTGTATGTTCATAAAAAGTTTGTTCTTTTCTATGCCGGTTTTTATCTGCACATTTTTTGCATGAGCATGTTTGTAGATATTATTTACCAATTCCTTAAATATGAGCAGGAAGTCTCGTCGCTGCTCCATATTCAGTTTCCTTGAAGCGAATTTTTCATCAAATTGTAATGAATAAGCGATACCTGCAGCATCAAATACCTCCGCTGTATAGCGGCGCATCCTGGCTACGGTTTGCTCCAGGGAATCATTATCCGTGTTGATGCTCCATACAATATCGTCAAGGGCTTGCCCGGAATTATTCACTTCTTCTGAAATACGGTCAAGGAATACTGTTGCTTCCTGCTCATGATGGATATTTTTCCTGCTCAGTTCGGAAAGGATACTGATATTCGTTAGCGCCGAACCTATATCATCATGGAGGTCGGAAGCTATCCGGTTGCGTACTGTCTGTAGTTGCATCAATTGACTGATCCGATAACGGTAAAACCCATACAAAATGCCGGCAACAGCAAAGACGCATAGAAGAATGAACCACCATTTTTTCCAGAAAGGAGGATCGATAATGATCGTGAGCAAAGTGACTGGATTATTGTTATCTGAAAAATGCCTGGCTGCTCTTACCCTGAATGTATACCTGCCCGGGGGGAGATTTGTATATGCGGCATAGTTGCGGTTGCCTGCATCTATCCAATCATCATCATACCCGGCCAGCTGGTAAAAATAGGTGAGTGAACCTGCCCAGATAATATCCACGGCGGCGAAATTGAACGACAATGAGTTTTGACTATGTGAGAAATGTAACAGTTTTTTATAGGTGATCACGGTATCACTGGTATACGGCTGATTGTCTACAAGCACCTGGTTGATGAGTACCGCAACTGATTGATTGATCCTTGACAGCCGTGAAGGATCAAATGAAGTGAGCCCGTTGACCCCTCCAAAGTATAATTTCCCGTCAGGGGCTTTATAATGAGCGCCAGTATTGAATTCATTGCTTTGTAATCCGTCTGTTGATTTGAAATTGGTAAAAAAACCTGCATTTATTGTTTCAAAAACTTTAGGTATTCGCATTCGGCAAATACCTTTATTTGTACTGATCCAGAGTGAGCCGCTTTCATCAGGCTCTATGCCGTATACGGTATTATTAGGAAGACCCTGGGGTTCCCTGATATTGATTGTTTTCCCTGAAGCAAGTTCAATAGCGATCAATCCTCTTCCAAAAGTACCGATCCATAATATTCCGTCGCGAAAGCAGGTACTACGGATCACGGTTTCTCCATTGAATAATTTACTGGCGGCAGTGCTATTAATGGAGGATAACTGGTAGGTATTTATATTCAGCAGTTGCAGTCCTTTGTTTTCAAAACCGATACAGATGGTTGAGTCGTTTATATAAATAAGTGTGCGGATATTATTCTCCAGTAATTGATTGGCGGCATCACCTGAGCGGTCCAGCTTTTTTATCAATCCGATGTTTTTATTGATCAGGCAGAGGCCTTGATTGCGGGTTCCGGCCCACACATTGCCGTTTTCACCAGCCAGCATACACCATATTGTATGATCAGGAAAATAACTGCTGCCGGTAGCATCCGGATTCATCTTTCTTTTTATTTCTTTTGTTTGCCCGTTCATGATCATCAACCCATTGCCTTGGGATCCGATCCACAAATCGCCGGTATCGTCTGCAAGCAGGGAGACAATCCTTTCATAATGCGCTATGCCTTTATTGAACGGATTGAAACGAAAAGTGCGCATTTCATTTTTATCCTTGCCAAGAAATGTAAGTCCGCTGTTGGATGTGCCTGCCCAGGTATTGCCTTCCTTATCGGTAGTCACAGACCGGACCTGTTCAATAGAAATGTTTTCGGGCAGGTTATTTTTGGAGAAAGTAGTAAAATTATTCAACCGTTCATCATAATAGCTCACTCCACCGCCATCCGTACCGATCCATATACCTCCTTGTTTATCCTGCCGGATGGTCAATACATCGTTATAGCCTAATGAGAAGGGATCTCTTTTATCATTCACCGCATGCTGGATACTGCGATTGTTATTATCGATTATAAATAACCCATTGCCGTATGTACCTATCCAGATCCGGCCTGTTTTATCGGCAAACAGTGTTTCAATAATAAGATCAGCTGGTAAGTTATCCTTATCGCCGAACCCATGAAAAGGTGTAAAAGAAGGATCATTCTTTTTTTTCAGGTACAGTCCCTTGCCAAATGTGCCGAGCCAAAGATTCTGGCCTGCATCTTCGGTCATGCCACTGCTATGAGTAACTGCGAATGAAGTAGAAGAGCTAAGGTCGTTTTTAATGCGAGTAATACCGGCAGGGGTCAACACCCAGCGATTTTTTTCACTGTCGCGAAAAAGCGCCTGTATCATATTATCAGCCAGGGAAACGGGAGAAGAATTGTTTGAAAAATGGAGGAAGCGCTTGTCGGCTTGATTATAATAATACAATCCTTCATGTTTTGTCCCAATCCATTTTTCTGTATTATTTTCTTCGAAGCAGGTAATATCGGCAGTTGGCAGCTTTTTATTTCCCATAGATGGGATACCAGTAAAGCGTTGTGTATATAAATTGAATTTCTCCAGTTTACCACCACTGGTAATCAGCCACAATTCATTGTTTGTGCCTGCAATGATCTTTCCTAACTGGTTGCCTGTAGGAAGCGTTACATCATCAAAGTTTTTTGGGAATACAGTAAAATCTTTTCCATCGAAACGGTTCAGTCCGTCTTGTGTGGCCAGCCAGACAAAACCTGCGGTATCTATAAGAATGTCCACTACACTACTCTGCGATAGCCCTTCGTTGATACTAAGCTTCCTGAATGAATAGGGCTTAACCTGCGCCGAATGGAGGAGAGGAAAAAGCAATAATAACACTATGGTTATCCATCTTGGCATAAACTTTAAGGTAAGTAATTTTGATTGCCGGGCAAAACTTGCTTCATTCTCTTATCTTGCACCTGGATGAAACATTTTTCTCACCTCAATACAGCAGTACGAATACTGGATAGTTATAAAGGGACGCAGCCCTTCAGTATTTTTATTAAAGATTTTTTCCGGAGTGAAAAAAAGTATGGTTCAAAAGACAGGAAACAAATCGGTCATTTCTGTTATTGTTTTTTTCGACTGGGTAAAGCTGTGCCGGATTTACCCACGGAGGAAAGAACCGTGCTTGGGATTTTTTTATGTTCTACAGCGCCCAATGACGCGCTGCAGCAATTACGACCCGGCTGGAATAAACAGGCATCTTTGCCCGTAAAAGAGAAAATAGCCGCGACAGGTCATTCTTTTTCTCTTGAGGAAATTTTCCCATACAAAGAACAGGTAAGTGATGGTATAAACCTGGAGGAACTTGCGATAGCGCATCTTAAACAACCCGATCTTTTTCTTCGCCTGCGCCCGGGGCAGGGCGAACGGGTAGAGCAGAAATTGCAGCAGGCTGGTATCATATATGAAAAGATAACGACGGATTGCCTTCAGTTATCCAATGGTTCAAAGATAGAAGACATAGTACAGTTGAATAAAGAAGTGGTAGTGCAGGACCTGGGCTCACAGCGGGTGGGCGCATTTCTCCAATCAATAAAAGAGGAGATTAATACAAAACAGGAACTGAATGTGTGGGATTGCTGTGCGGCCAGCGGAGGAAAGTCGATCATGGCAAAAGATATACTCGGGAATATCGATCTTACGGTTACAGATATCCGTGAATCTATCCTCGTGAATCTTCGACATCGTTTTGAAGAAGCGGGAATAAAAAAATATCAAAGCCTGGTAGCTGACCTGTCTGCTGAGACCTCCCTGCCAGTTCATATAAAAAACTATGGGTTGCTCATCGCTGACCTGCCCTGCAGTGGTAGTGGTACCTGGGGGCGCACACCTGAACAACTTTATTATTTTCAAGAAAAAAAGATAGCGGAATATGCCTCTTTACAAAAAAAGATCCTTCTTTCTGTCATTCCCGCAATAACAAAAGGTGGGTATTTATTATACATAACCTGTTCGGTATTCAGACAGGAAAACGAAGCCCAGGTAGACTTTATACAAACGCGGTTTCCACTGCAATTGAAAAAAATGGAAGTGTTGCCGGGTTATAATGAAAAAGCGGATACTTTGTTTGCTGCATTGTTTCAGCGCCCCTTATAATTTCAGCAATTCTGTGGTGCCGATTTCCTTTTGTTTGTTGTATACCTTGATGATGTATTTTCCATTGGATAATCTGTAAGCAGCAAGATCAATCACTGACCTGCCTGATCCTATAGAACGCTGTAGTTTTGTTATCAGTCGTCCTTTCATATCATAGATAGCTACGGTAATAGTCGGAATGCCGGTAGCGGATTCAATAATAAGAAAGGTATTGTCACTGGCAGGGTTGGGTGCTATAAATAATTTACTGACAGGTGAAGTAGGGTCATTTATAGCTGTAGTGGTGCAGGCGGTTGATAAGGTTATATTCGTTGTGTCGATGTATACGTCTGTAAAAGATGCTGCAGTTGTATCAATGATCTGGCGAATGCGGTAGGAGATCGTTCCCGCTGTTGCATTGCTCAGTGTATTCTCATACGAATAACTATGGTTGGCAAGCAGGATGCCGGCCTGGGGACTGATAGTTGTTATTTTTGTATAACTGGTTTCGCCCGGTAGTTTTCTTTCTACTTCATATTTCATGGCGGCAATATCCTTGCTGGTCCAGTTCAATACAACCTTGCAGGAGTTGACGGACCCGGATGAAGTGGCAAATTCTTTCAGCAGGTTACTGAAGGCGATTTTCATATTGGGTATTCCATAGCCGACCCTGTCATTGGGAGCAGTGGCAATACTGCCGGCCTGGCGAATAGCCTGTACGATCTTCATGTTGTTGTATTCGGGAAAACCCTGCCAGAGACAGGTGCCGAGACCTGCCATATTAGGACATGCAAAAGAGGTTCCGCTATTGGTGCCGATCGTATTGTTTGCGGCCTGCACCAATACACTCACTCCAGGCCCTGCGATATCAGGTTTTACTCTCCCATCCGCTGAAGGGCCATAGCTCGAAGAGGCGGCAGGAACACCGGCCAGGTTTACCGAGCCAACGGCAAGAATACTATCCGCATCAGCGGGAGTGGAAATATATTTGTATGCATTCAATCCTGAATTACCTGCTGAGTTAAAAACAAGCAGGCCTTTTTTTGCGGCAAGATCGGCTCCCATTGACGCAATGGTGGTATGACCATTCATATCGGCATAGGAGTAGTTATAAGCGGCATCGTCAAAATCATAGTAACCAACAGACGAAGAGATAATATCTGAGCCGGAGCTATCTGCTCTTTCGGCACCACATACCCAATTAAATTCTTCAATGGGGTATTCCTGTGAATCGTCCTCCGTTCTGAAAAGATAAAAACTTGCTTTTGGCGCTTTGCCCACAAATTGTCCCGGGATATTTGCCGCAATAGTAGAAAGACATTGCATTCCATGAACGATATCTTCCGTTACACTTGCTTCGTGGTTCACAAAATCCCAGGTGCCCAATACCTGGCCATTGATATTGATGCTATCGAGGGAGCGTAAATTGTTATAATTATAAAAACCTCCATCAAGTATGGCGTTCTGAATGCCCTGTCCGCGAAGACCAATATTGTGCAGGAACTCGCCATTGTTCAAATGGATCTCATTGAAAGAAGTCGTACCATATTCGAAGTAATCAGTTTCGATTCCTGTTACTCTTGCTGTTGCTGACACTGGCAGAGTAGGGGCCGTATTTTTTTTATTGATTGAGGTAGTTCTTGCTGCAATGTTTTTTATGTTTTGCACAAAGGGTAATGCATTGATAGTGTTAAGAGCGTTAGCATCTGTTGTGCGAATGGTCACTGCATTTAACCAGCGTGAAGTGTTTAATACTGTTACATTCGGAATGTTCTGTAACTGGGATATATAAGATGAGGGAATGGGCAGATCGCTGCTGTCTATGGCAATATTATAACGGGTTCGCCTGCTGATGGCTCTTTGAGAAAGGTATGCCGATGCATTATTAAGTGTAAATGATGTGGCACCCTTATTCTTTAACCTGACGATATACCGGGTTGACTGAGCCCGCAGTTCAGAAAAGAACAAACCAGCAAGAATGAAAAAGAGTACAATTTTTTTCATCGGGAGCCAAGATTTAAGGCGATCCCAAATTTACTGAATTAAAGTTTAATTGTGGTCGATCATCCACATAGTAATACCAAAGCCAGTGTAGAATGCACTTGGATTGCTTAAGTTGCGCTGGTATTCCCATAAGACATAGTTCTTAAAAACCAGGCCAACATTACGTGCATATCTTTCTTCGCCGATATTGGCCCCGGCATAGATCGCAGCGGTATCGAATACAGGCAGGGGGTCATTATCCTCAAAATCATTTTGCTGCACGGTATACACATCGTTATACGTCTTGTTACGATAAGTAAAGGAGGGTGAAGAAAAATCATAGAAATAGTCCCAACTCTTCAGCGCATTATCATTGTTGAATTTGAATCCCAACGGTTCGTATGCATTATCATACAGATAGGTGTTCCCTCTCCAGCTATACCCATCACGCAGCGGCATATGCAATTTTATGAATCGCAGATTGTCTTCAATGACTTCCACCTGGTCTTTCAGCGGGGTTATCATATAACTTCCATTGGGTGTCCAGTCCTGTAAACCGGTAGTATCGCGGATATACATATAGATACGGTAAGAAGGTCTGCCTAAATTATCGGTGATTTTTGCGTCCACCACATGTTTTACCTGGTAACTGTGTTTTTCAATAGTGCGGCCAAAATGGGTAAAAACAGTAGAGTCGACTCTGTAGGTAATGAATTTGCCTGTCTCCAGGGGGTAATAATCAGATAAAGGTTCAGTAACAAATTCTTCTTTCTTATCAGTACACGAATAAAGAAAAATAGCCGAGATCGCCAGCAAAACTATTCGTGCAAAAGAAAACGGTCTCATAAGTGGGGTTAGTTGATTCACGGATATAAACTTCTAGATATTAAAGCTAAAGTAAAAAGCGGGTAATTTGAAGTACCCGGCTGATAACGTATTTTATAAGGAATTATTGCCCAAACCAGGGAATGGGTTCAGGCTGTTTCCGCTACCGGCAAAAAGAACATTTCCCTGGAAATTCAGGATAATAAATGTTTGATAATCAGAGATGTTTGATTACCCCAATAACATCTCACCGCGTTGGATAATACCGCCTCCTATCACATCATCTCCTTCGTAGAAAACAGCACTCTGACCGGGAGCAATGCCCTTCGCATTTTCATAAAACCGCACTTTTACAGTGCCGTTTTCAGGGTAAAGATTGGATAAACTCCCTTTGTCCTTGTAGCGGATTTTGGTAACGGCTTCCATCCCCGGGGAGATCTGGTCGTATTTGATCATGTTGATCTTACCAACGGTCATCGAGTTTTGATCCAGGTCATCTTCATCTCCAAGCATTACCGTATTGTTTTCAGGATCGATCCTGGTCACAAATACAGGTTTTCCGAATGTAATATCCAGTCCCTTGCGCTGACCGATCGTATAAAAAGGATACCCTTTATGCTGCCCCAGTATTTTACCATCCTTGTCTACGAAATTGCCGCCCTTAACGCGCTCTTCCAATCCATCCACGCGGCGCTTTAAAAAGCCCCGGTAATCATTATCCGGCACAAAGCAGATCTCATAGCTTTCACTTTTTTTAGCCAGTTCAGGATAGCCATAATCCAATGCCATCTGTCTGATCTCGGTTTTACGATAAGGCGCAAGAGGCAACAACGTTCTTCTCAGCAGATCCTGTTGTAGCCCCCATAATACATAACTCTGATCCTTGGTATCATCAATCGCCTTACTGATCACATAACGCCCGTTATCCTGTTCGCGGATCTTTGCATAATGACCGGTAGCGATATAATCACAGTCCAGTGCATCTGCTCTCTTCAACAACGCTCTCCATTTGATATGTGTATTACAAAGTACACAGGGATTGGGCGTACGGCCTGCCAGGTATTCATCTACAAAATTCTCTACCACAAAACCTCCGAATTCCTCACGTATATCCAGTACATAATGTGCAAAGCCATGTTGTACGGCTGCCATACGGGCATCATTAAAACTGTCCACATTGCAACAGCCTGTTTCTTTTTTGCCACCACCACTACTGCTATAGTCCCAGGTCTTCATGGTAATACCTACCACTTCATAACCCTGGTCATTGAGCATAAGCGCTGTTACGGTACTATCAATACCACCACTCATGGCCACCAAAACTTTTCCTTTCCTGCTCATAATTCAAAAATTGCAAGCTGCAAATATACGATGATTGGGCGGGTTGTGGAAGCCGGCAAAATTGAATAAGCTATTCTTTTGAGAGCTAAGTAGTTGCTAATTTCTGGCGAAGGAGTAAGCTAACGGCATTTGTATGTTCTATTCAATAATGGGTTAGATCTTTCCATATTTAAACAAAAAAAGCCACAAAAATTGCGGCTTATAAAATAATAAGACATTTCAGGTAAAACGCCTGCTTTGCAGCCTTTCAGCTTTTTCCCCGGTCTTATTAAATAACTTGTTGTAAAGGTATCATAGTTTTGGTATAAAAAATCACAGGCTTAATATTTTACGGAAACGACTATTGTCCAGCTTATACAAATCAGCTCCATTTTCCTGTAATTCAACTACATACTGACCATCTGCAATTTTAAATCCGTCTATTTTCATAGCGGTTATGACTGTAATCTCAAAATTAGTAGCGTCTATGTAATGTGACTGCAATACAAGATTCAACATGGATTCTTCATACTCTTCTCTTACTACAATTCGCAGCCCTTTTTCGGTTGAATCAAGGTGATTAATAAATTTAAATCCTTTAACGGTTGCGCTGAACTGTACCAGGAATTTAATTGATCTTCTTACAAGATCCTGAACGATGTTCGGATCAATGCCTTCTCTTTTTCCTTTATCATCTCCATGCTGATGCCTGTTGTGGTAATGTTTATCAAACCATCCTTCAATTTTGAAACTTTCAACAACTGAAAATACTTTTCTTGCATTAAGAGAGCTTTTATTAGCAGTAAATCCCATCTCATCTATAATTGCTGGTGTAGCAGGTGTTCTACTTAAAGCTATTCTTTTTCCTGCTGGTCTATTTCCCTCCATCTCCTGTATTATTGGTGAGTTAATTTTTCAAAATTTTTCTAAATCTTTGTTAGCTATTGCTTGTATGCTGGAGGACTCAGCTTGTGGTCATTATAACATGTTCTCCGGCAGTAGTTTTAAATAAAAAGGTTTTACCAGTCCATCCATAGCAATCTTCATTGATGGCCAGAGAATGATTCTTTATTTTCAATCATTGTTTAGAAGTCTAAGCTATCTGCCGTGTTTTACAAGACAACCATGGATTTTCTTTAATAAAGGTTTAGATCTTGTTGCTAAGATCGGTATTGAAGAGAAAGGCAGATGGTGAAAATAACCGACAGCAGGAGTTTTTTCCTGTTGCGGCAGAGGGGTAGAAGGCTGAAGACCGGTTGGTATGATTCGGTTTAAAAAGAAGGAGACTGAATGAGGAACGCCAATACCCTAAGCAGGTTCTGTGCTTTTCAATTAGGTAAAATATTTATTCGTTTGTGTGATAACCTTTTGCGTCCCCCATTTTCAGCATTATTCTTTATCTTCCCAGCCATATACTAAACGCTTTATGAAGAAATCTTTTATTCTTTGTTGCCTGCTATTATCCTTGCAGGCCTGTTTTGCGCAGGGATTGAACTACTATCTGCCCGATAGTGTCACCTATGATCAGTCAGTTCCCAAACCGAAAGATATTATCTATCACGAAGTGGGAGAGTACCATGTAACACATGATCGCCTGGTGAATTATATGAAAGCCCTTGCTACAGCAGTTCCTTCCAGGATCAAGCTGGAAAACATGGGGCTAACATATGAGAACCGGCCACAGGTGCTGCTCATTATTACTTCACCACGCAACCAGCAACGCCTGGAAGAAATAAGACAACAGCATGTACAGTTGACCGATCCGTCAAGGTCAGCTGCAATGAATACCGATAATATGCCCATTGTGGTTTGGATAGGGCATTCCATTCATGGCAATGAACAAAGCGGCACCAATGCTTCACTACTGACCGCATATTATTTGGCGGCGGCGCAGGGCAAACAGATCGATGACTTGCTGGAGAATACGGTCATTCTTTTTGATCCGTCGTTTAATCCAGATGGTATGCAACGGTTTTCTACCTGGGTAAACCAACATAAGAGCAAGAACCTGGTAAGTGATCCCAATGACAGGGAGTTCAGTGAAGTATGGCCGGGGGGACGTTTCAATCACTACTGGTTTGACCTTAACCGGGACTGGCTGCCTGCTGTACATGTGGAAAGCCAGCACCGGCTTGAATGGTTTCATAAATGGAAACCAAATATTCTCACAGATCACCATGAGCAGGGAAGCAATGCTACTTTCTTTTTTCAACCCGGTGTACCATCCAGGGTAAATCCATTGACTCCTGATAAAAACCAGGAACTGACAGGCAAGCTGGGGAAATTTCATGCTGCATTTCTCGACAGGATAGGCTCCTTATATTTTACCAAAGAGAACTATGATGATTTTTATTATGGAAAAGGTTCTACCTATCCAGATGTGAATGGCGCTATCGGGATCTTGTTCGAGCAGGCAAGTTCAAGAGGTCACCTGCAGCAAACATCAAACGGGCTGCTGAGTTTTCCATTCACGATAAAGAACCAGTTCATTACAGCATTGTCAACACTTGAAGGAGCGAAGGCCTTGCGAAAGGAATTCCTGAACTGGCAGCGTGAATTTTATAAGACGGCTTATTCACCTGCAACACCGGCAAGCTCCTATGTTTTTGGAGACAGGAATGATAAAATGAAAACAGCCATATTCGTCGAAATGCTCCTGCGACACCAGATAGAAGTATACAAATTAAAAGATGATATAAAACAGGAAGGAAACACATTTGAAAAACAAACTTCATTTGTGGTGCCTGTACAACAGCCGCAGGCAAGACTCATCCATGCCATCTTTGACAAGACGCTGGAGTACAAGGATAGTCTTTTTTATGACATTACATCCTGGACCATGCCGCTTGCATTCGGATTGCCCTATGCGCAAACAGCTGCTGCGCCTGCAGGTGAAAAAGTAACCACAGCGCAATTTTTAAAAGGAGAATTGGCTGGAGGAGAAAGCGCTTATGCTTATTTATTTGAATGGGATGAATTTTATACTCCCAAAGCAATGTATGAATTGCTACAGGCGGGCGTACTGGTAAAGGTGGCCACCAATAAATTTGAAATGCTTATTGATGGCAGTGCGTTGAAATTTGATTATGGCACTATTGCGATACCCGTAAAAATGCAAACACTGACCAGCGATAAATTATACGAATTGATGAAGGGTGTGGCGGAGCGCAACGGGATAAAAGTATATGCAGTAAAAAGTGGTAATGTGATCAATGGAAGTGATCTTGGTAGCAGCAAGTTCGTAACAGTTACTAAACCATCTATCGCAATGCTGACTGGTACGGGCGTGAATGCGCTTGATGCGGGAGAAGTATGGCATTTGCTGGACCAGCGAATGAATATCCCTGCCACGCATCTCGAACCTTCCGCATTTAATAGGGTGGAACTGAATAAGTACAATACCCTGATCATGGTAGGTGGTAATTACAGTGACCTGAACAAGGAAAAACTAAAAGGCTGGGTTCAAAACGGCGGAACATTGATCCTTACCGAAGAAGCGGTAAGCTGGGCATCGCAGAATGGCATCAGTGATATTAAATTCAAGCGGGCAAAAGCACCGGTTGACAGTACGCAAAAACTGGTATATGTAGACAGGGAGCAGGTAGATGGCGCGCAGCAGGTAAGCGGAGCTATTTTTGGAGCAGAAGTAGATCTTACACATCCGCTGGCATATGGGTATAACCAGAAAACGATCAGCCTGTTCAAAGCCAACAGGGTGTTCATGGAAAAAAGCAAAAATCCATATGCTTCTCCATTCTATTATGGCAGCAAGCCATTGCAAAGCGGATGGGTAAGCAAGGAAAACGGCGACGCGATCAAAAACTCTGCGGCTGTTATTGTCAATACAGTGGGTGGCGGGCGTGTGATTAATATTGCAGACAATCCAAACTTCAGGGCGTTCTGGCTGGGCGGCAGCAAACTTTTTATGAACGCGATTTTCTTTGGAAGGATCATAGACGCGGCGAGTGGCAGAAGTGATGAATAAGACTGCTATTTACAAAACATGAAAACATTCATTCTGTCACGGCGATTCATTTTACCGTTCCTTATAACATTGACGGGACATGTATCTTTAATAGTATGGGGGTTATGGGATTTGTATAAAGACGACTTCCAGGGTAAGGGACTGTCAATGTCCATTAAGATGGAATGGTTGCTGAGACAGGCGCTTGCTACATTAACGATCAGTTTTTTATTTGCATTCACGGTAGGGATTATCTACTATAGTCATTATCACTTTAAAAAAGAGAGCGATAGATTTATTCCCTTTGCAAAAAGGGCCTTATACATGGTTGCGCTGATGTCTGCCGTATCCTTTTTATATGAATCTTTTCTTGCACCACGGAATGCAGAAAAATCAATGCGCCTCCTTTCAGAAATTGTTTATGCGAGATCAGCTGGTGAATTGCAGGTTCAGCTTGAACAACCTATCAGTGGCCCTAAGGATATAAAAATGCTCACACTTCCTGAGCTATACCGGGCAAAAGATTCGTTACAGAAGAATATGATAGATCAGAAAGCAGATAACAGTAGCTATAGATTATCATCTCCGGAGGCCGATCTAAAAAAAATCAGGTATTCTATAGGAGTCAAAACAGCCTATCCTTTCCTGGTTTTCTTTTTTTATATTCTCGCCGTTCTGCTTGCATTTCTATTTAGACGAATACCTGCTATAGCACCTCTGCTGATTGGGTATTTTGGGTTATCAGCAGCCTGGTATTATGCGCAGGAAGCGATCCGGAAATCCTATATGAAAGGGGATGTCGGCTTTATTACGGGAGCATATGGGGTAATGTTCATTACAGGTATGTTGGCTATAGCCGGCTGGTGGTTATATAATCGTGTAGTCGGGAACAGAGCTGCGGATCTATACGATCAAAGTGTTTAATCCCGAATTTCCAACGTTTTAATACTTTTTTAAAAGAGGTTTTTCCCTTGGAGGCAAGCACCTGCCGGAACGATATTGCAGCTGTAACAGTAATTGAGGCGGCAGGAAGGCGGAAGTTATTCACAAGCCTTTCACAGTAGTTGTCAGAAGCTTTGAGTTGGTTCGTCAGGTAAGGGAATAATGCTAACTTGCCGCTTCAATTATATACGTCCATTTTTAAAACTGAGCACTATGATTAAATTGCAGATTATCGGAAACCTCGGCAAGGATTGCGTGGTTAACACAGTAAACGGTAAAACAGTTATCAATTTCACTGTGGCACATACGGAGAAGTATAAGGATAGCCAGGGTAACATGCAGGAAAAAACAACCTGGATAGATTGCGCCTACTGGACAGACAGAACAGCCATTTCCCAATACCTTACAAAAGGAAAGCAGATATACGCAGAAGGACAACCCGAAGCCCGCTCTTTCCAAAGAAACGATGGGACACCGGGTTCTTCACTTTCCCTTCGGGTAAGAGAAGTTCAGTTATTAGGTGGCCGCGCTGATAACGGTGGATCAGGTGCGTCTTATTCAGGTAGCAGTTCATCCTCTTCTTCGGGTGGTAGCAATATCACTTCGCCGAACGAGATCACAGAGCCGATTGACGATCTCCCATTCTAAATGAGAGAAACCTTTTTGAATACCCCGGACTATGATCCGGGGTATTTTTTTATAAGAGATATATCAGAAGCCTGATTCAAATAAGCCCAACAAAGACTTTAAATCCGTATATCTTAATTATACCGCAGATACTAAAAGTGCATCAGGTTTGACACAAAAAATCACTTTAACATGGGCATAGAAAACTGTTTATAGCTTAAAGGACTCTTTATCTCCTTCTTCTCTTAGCCTATCTTTGTGCCATGGCAGAAAAAACATTCTCTTACCAGTCACTTGTTGATTTTACAGTCGCAGTTTTTAAAAAAATCGGGTGTAGTGATGCTGATGCAACTACCGCCACCGAAGCCTTGTTGTCCGCCGATCTCCGCGGTATCGATTCACATGGAATCGCTCGCCTGGTTGGATATGTTCGACTATGGCAAACCAAACGGGTGAATGCCACACCTGTCATTAGAGTGATTCATGAAACACCTTCTACAGCTGTAGTAGATGGAGACAGCGGGCTGGGACTTGTAGTAGCTCCTTTTGCAATGAAGATTGCCATTGAAAAGGCAAAACAGGTAGGTACGGGTTGGGTAAGTGTGCAAAACAGCAATCATTTTGGCATAGCAGGTCACCATGCAATGATGGCACTGGAACATGATATGATCGGGATTGCCATGACGAATGCAAGCCCCCTGGTAGCGCCTACTTTTTCTATTGATAAAATGCTTGGAACAAACCCGATCTGTGTAGCTGCGCCTGCCGGCAAGGAACCTGCGTTTGTTGCCGATCTTGCAACGACTACTGCAGCAAATGGAAAGCTGGAGCTTTTACAACGGAAAAGCATAGACACACCTAATGGCTGGGTACAGGACAAAGAAGGGAATAATTCAAACGATCCTCATATACTGAAAAAAGGAGGCGCGCTGTTACCTCTTGGAGGCGACCGGGAACATGGTAGTCATAAAGGATATGCGTTGGGGGCTATTGTAGATATTTTTTCAGCTTTGTTAAGCGGAGCAAATTATGCACCCTGGGTACCACCTTTTCCAGCCTATGTACCCATGCCTGCACAGCAGCCGGGTAAGGGTATTGGTCATTTCCTTGGGGCGATGCGTATAGATGCTTTTCGCCCGGCGCAGGATTTTAAAGACAATATGGACCATTGGATAAAGGGTTTTCGTAATGCAACCCCAATGCCGGGCCAGGAAAAAGTATTGGTGCCTGGTGATCCTGAGAGGGAAACGGAAGTAATAAGAAGAGCCAATGGCATCTCTCTTCCCGAATCGGTTACAAACGATATGGACCAACTGGCGATCCAGTTTGGCCTGTCTTATTCCTAACGGTTGTTATTGCCTGCGCAGTTATCTTTGCAGTCTTAAAAAAAGAGGATCTCCCTGTATGAAAGTAATGAAGTTTGGCGGTACCAGTGTTGGTAAGCCTGAGCGTATGCATCATATTGCATCTTTGGTAACAAAAGAAACCGAGCCCACCATTGTTGTGCTGTCTGCACTATCCGGTACTACCAATGCCCTGGTAGAAATCGGTAATTATATTGCCAAGAGTGACAGGATCGCAGCTAAAGAGTCGATCGACAAGCTGGAAGCACATTACCAGGATTTTATTTCAAGGCTTGTAACTAAACCCGCATCCGTTCGCAGGGCCAAGTCGATCATTGGGGAACATTTTGAATTTTTGAATATTATCTTAAAGATATCATTCAGTGAAGCGTTGAATAAAGATATCCTGGCGCAGGGAGAATTACTTTCAACAAAACTTTTTAGCATTTATCTCGAAGAACAGGATATTGATCATGCTTTATTACCGGCACTGGAATTCATGACCATCGACGTACATGATGAACCCCAGATCGGTAGCATCAAAGTCAAACTAAGCCAGTTATTACAACAATACCCGGATAAAAAAATATATGTCACGCAAGGTTATATCTGCCGCAATGCGAGAAATGAAGTAGATAATCTTAAGAGAGGCGGTAGTGATTACTCAGCTTCGCTGATTGGCGCAGCAATCAATGCCAGTGTATGCGAGATATGGACGGATATCGACGGTATGCATAATAACGATCCCCGTATCGTAAAGAAAACGTTGCCGATAGAACGGCTTAGTTTTGAAGAAGCGGCCGAGTTGGCTTATTTCGGTGCCAAGATACTTCACCCGGCTTCTATCTGGCCGGCACAGCAATACAAGACCCCGGTAAAATTGCTGAACACGATGCAGCCGGAGGCTAAGGGCACCATGATCGCTGAAACTGCAAGCGGTGTTGGGGTAAAAGCTGTTGCTGCCAAAGACAATATTATCGCTATCCGTATCAAAAGCAGCCGCATGTTGCTTGCTTATGGTTTTCTGAGAAAGATATTTGAAGTTTTTGAAAAATACCGTACGCCGATCGATATGATCACTACATCGGAAGTTGCCGTTTCGGTGACGATCGATAATTCTGTTTATCTCAAAGCCATATTAAAGGAGCTGGAACCATTTGGTTCGGTTGAGGTAGATGAAAATCAAACCATCATATCTGTTGTTGGTAATGAGATCTCACAAACAACAGATATTATAAAGAAATTATTTGGGTCTATTGTGAATATACCTGTGCGCATGGTATCTTACGGTGGAAGCCCGCATAATATATCCCTGTTGATCCCTGCAGAATATAAATCGCAGATATTGCAACAGTTGAACAAGGGTATGTTCGGATTGGAGTAATTCCGGCTATCGGGAGCAGTTTGTGAAGTCCGGGTATAGTGAATTACATCGGCAATAATCCTGCTTGCTTATTCAATAACGAGCGTCGGTCATTTCAGCCATCCTGACTGATCCGAAAATCACTAAACGATTATGATAAAACGGTTCTGTACACTGACTTTCTTTTTTTGTATTACAGTAGCAACGTTTTCACAAAGAACGATTAAAGGCAGGGTTGTGACTGCTGCAGATATAGCTGTGCCAGGTAGTAGCGTTTTCATTAGCAATACATCCAAGGGTACCACAACCGACCGGGAGGGAAATTTCGAATTGAATGATGTGCCGGCAGGTAAACATGAGCTCGTTATCTCAAGTATCGGGTATGAGACGAATGTGTATTCTTTTAGCGCGGAGCAATTGCCGCTTCGTCTAAAAGTAGTGATGGAATTAAAAGTAAAAGAATTACAAAATGTGTTGGTGGAAGCGTCTGTTGAAGAAGGATGGGATAAATGGGGTAAACTATTTACGGATAATTTTATTGGTTCCACGCCCAACGGTGAGTCCTGCAAGATAAAAAATGAAAAAGCCATCCGCTTCAGACACTATAAAAAAAGCGGTAGATTGATTGCATACTCCGATGAGCCTATTATACTGGAAAATAAAGCGCTTGGTTATAGCATCCGATACCAGATGGAAAATTTCGAGGTTAATTTTAAAGAACATTCCTCTGCATTTTCAGGCTACCCTTTTTTCGAAGACATGGATAAAAAAAGAAAGGGGTTGCAAAATAAATGGAAGCAAAAACGGGACAAGGCTTATTACGGCTCAATGACGCATTTCATGCGAAGTGTTTACAAGAATAACCTGGAGGCAGAGGGATTTGAAGTAAGACGCATGGTAAAAGAACTCAATGCAGAAAAAGAACGGGTCAAAAAAATCTCTGTTCCCTTAAGAGGAGCGGTAAGAAGTAATATAACGGGCGTAACCATCAGGAATTCATCCGGGGTTGTAGTGTCGCCTGAAACAATAATCGGTCGCAAGGATTCTTTATCTACTGATTCAGCCAGTTATTACCGGCGGATCATGCAACAGGACGATTATAAGGAAATATATGGTAAAGATATTTTAACTGCTGATAGTATTACCATAGACGCGGATGACCAGTACAAGGCCTTGTTTTTTACTGATTTTTTATATGTGACCTACAAGAAGGAATATGAGGATATTGAGTATATCCGGTTTAGTCATGAAAGCCGTAGCGTCACATTTCAACGCTCTTATCTACGGCTTACCAATCCCGAAGGAGTAGTGATAGATGAGAATGGAAGTTATTTTCCGCCCCAGGCAATTTATTCAATGGCGTACTGGGGCTGGAGTGAAAAGATGTCTGATCTTTTGCCCATTGATTACGAGCCTAACAATAAAAGGAATTAATCGGATTCTTCATCTTCGGTTCCAATCGTATAAATGGCGATGGTGCCGCCTGCTCCTCCAAAACCTCCGAGAAAAGGTCCTTTAATAACCTTGATCATTGCTATATCTGTAACGGGAAGCACATTTAAAAAATCCACATCTCTCCTGATCTCATCTACATAAACTGCAGCCCACTGATTGCGGATATAAGGAATACGTACCCCTGTATTTGTGGTAAATACCTGTAGCCCTGCTACACGACCCTGCAACCAGTCGAGAATGTTAAAGTAACCGGTGATGGGTGTAACGTCCAGCAAATCGAAATAAGTGCCTTCTGTCGTACTGAATAAGCCAGTGCAATAGGTTTCATTCAGCCTTTCCTCCGCTGTTTTCGGTTGAACTGGTTTTTTCTGGCTAAAAGCGACCAGGCTACCCATTAATATTAATACTATTAAAAAGCTTTTTTTCATAATACATATCCTCTTCCTGTAATTTACTAAATATTGCTGTTAGCGCATCGTTAAGAGTTTCCGGGAAATAAACTCAAAATCAACAGTAAGAACCTATTGTTCAATTCAAATCTCTAAAATATTGATAAGGTTAGGGGCTAAAATGCAAGGTCGGCAGGGAGTTGCGCAATAAGTGTTTTTTTAAAAAACCGTCGTCCTTATATGCAAATGGTCTGAATAATGTTTTACCAACAAATTGTGAAGGGATTGTAGCATTGAACACTGGGCTAAAGCCGTATAACTCGAAACTTTATAGTAAATTGCAGCAATTGCTTTCATATGATCAGGTACATACTTATAGGGATAAGTGTACTCTATTCTGGCATCGTCAACAGCCAGTACACGAAAACCCAAAGCGCATCAACAGAAAAAAAATCCATCAATGGTCGCGCTGCCACTGGCTTTATTTCCTATAATCTATCTAAATATACCTTACCCAAAAAAGCAGCTATCACCGGTTATTTTAAAGAAAAAAAACTCTATAGCGGAACCACCCGTGGTCATCAGCTAAATAAACAATGGCAAAGCTGGTATGCAAATGGCAATCCCTGCGATTCGGGAACATTAATCAGAGGTATTCCCGATGGGATTTGGAAAACATGGGATTCAGAAGGGCGATTAACCTCTTTACGCACCTACGATGCAGGTAAATTTCAGCGAATAAAAAGTGAGATGATCCGGTATAATCCCAGAATGGCATCCTGGTATTTGCTAAAGATATATCAACGTAATAAAAAGCAAGCTACAAATTACCTGCAGGCTGGTTATTCATATTCTTTTTCCGGTCATCGTGGTTATCATCTTTCATTGCAGCAATCAGTAGAAGAGAATATTACACCGGGGAATGTATATCACCCCGTATTCGACGATTGTCTTCATCATGGATTATATATCAATTACTACCCGAATGGTCTGGCCAAAGATTCCGGCTATTATAAAAACGGGCTTAAAGACGGGTTCTGGTTGCACCGGCAAGCTGATCGTTCTTTTGTTACGGGGGCATACAAAAACGGTGTGAGGAACGGAGACTGGAAAACCTATGCAGCAACAGGCAAAATAACCGGTATCATTTTATATAGCAGGAATGGTGAAGAAGAATGGCGCCGGCAGATCGGTTCCGGTGAATAATGATGTGGCAGTCAGAACCCGGTTATTGTCACGCAAGCAGGTCAGGTAAAATATCATTGATCTTCTGGATATGCCTGAATTTCGGGTCTGTGATGGTATAGTCAACATGTTCATGCGCCCAGGTAGTGTGATAAGGGATATGGATAGCATGTCCTCCAATAGCCAGTACAGGTAGTATATCTGATTTCACCGAGTTACCGATCATAAGAAATTCTTCGGGTTTGATATCAAGATGGCGAAGCAGTTTAGTATAATCCTTTTCATGTTTTTCGCTCATTATTTCAATATGATGAAAATAATGTTCGATGCCGGATTTTTTTAGTTTTCGCTCCTGGTCAAGCAGATCGCCCTTGGTAGCGACCACCAGTTTATACCGGCCCGATAGCTGTTGCAGAACATCTTCAACTCCTTCCAAAATTTCGATAGGCCTTGCCAGCAATTCTTTTCCGTAGTCAATTATTGTATTGATCGTGCCGGTACCTAAGGTATTGCCCGATACACGCAAAGCTGTTTCAATCATCGAGAGCATAAATCCCTTTACTCCGTACCCATAAAGCGGCAGGTTATCGATCTCTGTTTTAAAAAGTTCCTTGGCTATACTATGTGCAGGTAAAAAATCCTCCAGCAGGGCACAGAATTTCTTTTCGGTCTCCTGAAAATAAGGCTCATTTACCCAAAGCGTATCGTCCGCGTCAAAAGCAATTACTTTAATATTCATGAATTAATCTATTGAATGGTAATACTGTTTTCATCAATGTACTATAAGATAAACGGGGCAATTGTTTACAAATCGACATCAGTCCATCAGTCCATGCAGCCTGGCATATTGTAAAAGCAGGATTGTTTTCGCATCACGGATCTCACCACTGGCCAGCATTTCCAATGCTTTGGCGAAACTGATCTCCAGTACTTCTATGTTCTCCTGTTCATCAGCATGTCCACCTCCTTCAGATACTTTCATATCACTGGTATATTCAGCAGTAAAAAAATATAACATTTCCGTTACCGATCCGGGCGACATATATGCCTCAAAGACTTTCCGGACATCCGTTACCTTATACCCTGTTTCTTCTTCCGTTTCTCTTTTGATAGCATCTTCGGGATTGTCCTTGTCTAAAAGTCCGGCGCAGGCCTCTATCAGCATGCCCGTTTCATTGCCGTTAATATAGGTAGGCATGCGGAACTGCCGCGTAAGCAATGTAGTCTTATCAGCTTTGTTGTACAGGAATATGGCAGCTCCGTTGCCACGATCATAAGCCTCCCGTGCCTGTGTCTCTTGTGTGCCATCTTTTTTTGTATAGTCAAACGTTACTTTTCTTAGCACATACCAGTTATCGGAAAGAACTTCTGTTTTGATAATGTGAACATTGCTGTTGCTCATAAGGGGTTTTAATGGATTTGTTTAATGATGGATACGAATGGCAAGATCAGGTATTATTTGTTGAGGCAAAGTTAAACGGAATATTTTTTTCAACGCATTATTGTCATCATGAAAAATACCTGTTTAAGAAAGGGCCGCGTTTGTGAAGGAATTAAATAAAAAAGCCGCACCATAGGCACGGCTTTGTAAACGGGCTTGTTTGTTTTAAAAAGCTTTTGACTCCTGTTTTTTCTGATTTTCCTTCGGAGCATTCTTTACATATTTTTCCAGCCATGCAAATTGTTCATTCAGCATGTGCAGGATATTTTCACGCCCTGCGTACCCATGACTCTCATAAGGAAGGCTTACATATTTCACAGTGCCACCCAGTCCTTTGATAGCATTAAACATACGCTCACTCTGAATAGGGTAAGTGCCCGTATTGTTATCCGCATCGCCATGGATCAGCAGCAATGGCGTCTTTATCTTGTCTGCATTACTGAAAGGGCTCATGGCATTGTACAACTCAGGGGCCTGCCAGTAGGTGCGATCTTCATTCTGGAATCCAAAAGGAGTGAGTGAGCGGTTGTAAGCGCCGCTTCTTGCTATACCCCCCTTGAACAGGTTGGTATGTGCCAGCAGGTTTGCAGTCATAAATGCCCCGTAACTATGTCCACCTACTGCCATCCGGTTTCTATCACCTACACCCATATCGCTCAGCTTATTAATGGCGGCTTCCGCGTTCATTTTTAACTGGTCAACAAAATTGTCATTGGGCTTTTTGTCTTTATCAGTGGCAACGATGGGCATTTCCGCATTATTTAATACGGCATATCCTTGTGTTACATAAAATACGGGAGAACCCCAGTTCAGCAAAGTAAATTTATGTTCACTCCCCCGGATCTGTGCGGCATCGGCGGCGGAATTATATTCGGCAGGATAAGCCCAGATGAATACCGGTAAAGGACCATCCCGCTTTGCATCATAGCCTTTGGGTAAATAGAGATCCCCGGTCAGATCAACGCCATCCGCTCTTTTGTATTTGATCTTTTCTTTGCTTACGCCATCCAGTTGCGGGTAAGGATTTTTGAAAGTAGTGAGTTGCCTGTCAGCTATGCGAAGTTTCAAATTCTTTAACCAGTAGTTAGGCATCTCTTTCTCACTTTCTTTTCTTGTGATCAACGTCAGTTTGGCGGGATCGATTATTTTCACAACTGTTTCAAAATAACCTTCCTGGCATCTCCAGATCGTATCTGCTTTTTTGGTATGGATATCATAGGACAACAGGAAAGGAAGATCTCCTTTTGGGGAGCTACCAGTAAAATTGTTGAACAAGATCTTATTTCCATTATCGGTCACGAGCAATACATCTTTTCCATATTGATTTTGCGTGGTAACAGGGAAACCCGGGTTAGCGTATGCGTCGGTCGTATTGCGGGTCATTAGTTTTTCCAGATCGCCTGTCACGGTATTATAACGGTCGAGTTGCGTGACTTGTTTGCCCGTCAATCCTTCCGATACGATAGCCAGGTTTTTATCACCCCAGGTAGTACCGCGATAGCGCATTTTTGTTTTGAATAGTTGCACAGCCTGTCCATTAAAAGGGGCATTCAATGCATATACGGCATCATGATAGTCCACCTGCTTTTTTATCAATCCGCTATCCAGCGGCTGACACCATACTATTGTCGCCGCTTCATCATCTCTCCATTCAAACCCGCGCGATACGTCCTGCACATTGTCGTTGCCGCTTGGTGCTGTCTCTGCCGATGGAAGATCCGCCAGTTGTTTGACCAGTTTGCCACTCATGTCAGTGATGGATACGGTTGCGGGGAACCCGAATACAGGCACGATATAAGAAAAAGGTTTCTTCAGGGTTCGGATCAGCATATATTTTTTATCAGGCGAAATGGCAATACTGCTGTAGATAGCGGGTTGACTGATCTTTGTTTCTGTGCCATTTACATTTTTTACCAATTGCGATGTGGCAAAGAATTCAAATAATTGCTCGTCATAGGGGCTCTTGATCATATCCTGATAAGTAGGGCGCGGTGAGGCTTTGCCATAATTTTCCTGGGTTGTTGGTCCTTTCGGCATCAGGGGTTTGGGCGGTGCGGCGCCAGGTAAGTTTATCGCGGTACGGTATAGCAACGTATTGTCGTCATACCATTGATATCCTCCGGCTACAACATTCAAGGCCTGCTTGTTTATTTTTGTTGCTTTTTGTGTAGCAATATCGATAACATACAGATCTACCCGGTTACTGGTAGTGTGCGTGAAGCCGATCTTTTTTTCACCCGGACTCCAACTGATACTACCGGCGTATAATGGCGAGGGCAGACCGGAAATCTTATATTCTTTACCCGAGTTGATATTTTTCAGGTAAAGATTATTGATAAATGTCTGGCGGCTGGGAGCAAAATTTGCCGGATTGATACGCAGCCCCGCTATTTTTAATTCGGGTCTTGCCAGCTCTTCCACGGAAGGATAACTATTGCTTTCAGTAAACAACATCCATTCTCCTTTGTCATCAATACTGACATTGGGAGTAGGTTTGGCCAGTAGCATATCGGCAATGTCTTTTGGTGGCGTTGTATAAGCCGCATCCTGCGTCATGCCAACGCGGCATACAAATAAAAGCGTGATCAATAATGTCTGTTTCATTGTCTTGAGTTTGTATATGTGATTGTTGAGGAACGGTTGCGGGCTATGATAGTATTAGCCTGCTGTACAAGGTGTCCGAAGATATAACAAATCAAAATTAAAAAGTCAAAATGCAAAAATGGCCTCCGTAGTGGTGAAGTAACTCCGGTTTTGAATTTTGATGGTTGAATTTGAAAGAGGATTAACGATTTGATCAATTAAGCACATCGCTGAATTCCGGTTTTTTCTTAAACACGGAGTTTGCAAACGGGCATAAAGGAATTATTTTAATCTGGTGGGTACGTGCATACTCAACAGCTGTATGTACGAGTTGGTAACCAATGTTTTTACCACGCAACTCATCACTTACCTCTGTATGGTCGATGATCATTTTATTTTCAGCAGGCATTGTATAAGTCATTTCTGCCAGGATATTCCCATCCTGTTCTACAAAGAACAGGCCTTTGGTGCCGATTTTTTTATGTTGAATAAGCATATAAGGTTGAACTAATTTTTCTAATTCTTTAATGCCAAAAGGCCAGTCACCGAGATTAGAAGAGGAATTGATATGGCCCAATGCCCCGGCTATTACAAGTTCGCTTCCCCAATTGTCCGCAAAAAAAGCCGCTCTTTCCAAACTTACATATTCGTCATCTGAACTTGTTATGACAATCGATGGGAAAGGTAATCTAAAAGAGGGCATTGGTGAAAAGCCAGTAGTACCAGGTGGATAGGACGCTGCTTCCACATCACTGGGAGCTACCAGGAGCGCTGCTCCAATCACACGCTTATTTTTTTCAGCCCATCTAACTATAGTGGAGCAGGCAAGGCTATGGCCAATCAGCACCACTTCATTGGCGGGCAAATTTAATAGAGCATTGTCAATAGACGCAATCCAGTCGGCGCACACAGGTGTTTCCCAGTCTTGCTGGTTGATACGCGTAAAGCCATACTTTTTCTCCCAATGTGTTTGCCAGTGCTGGGGGCCGGAATTGTAAAGCCCGGGTACCGTAAAGATGGTTGGATTCATTAAAGTTGTGTCTGCGTTCTAAAGGTAAATCCTTTAGGCGCTTTTAGCTCAGATTTGTCATACATATTATAAATATAATGACAGGTTTTTCCGCACCGGCTGTTTTTATTTCATACCGGTCCCAGCAATCCTTCTCCCATAAATCCATTCGGCGAATGGAAGGCGCAGCAGCTTTCCAGCCGGGTGTAGCTAAGGTCTTCACCACCAGGGCCAGGCAGGGCATTCAAAAATTCCCTTTTGTTAAATGCGCCATCCTTAATATTGCCACCAACCATTGCGACCTGCCTTTTTTGAAGGAGCGCAGGCCGTCAATAGTAAGGGCTAACGAAGCAGCAGCCCAAAACGGAATTTGCTCATATGCTGTTTTGTAAGAGATTCCTAAAACCTCTTTTTTTTATAAAAAAAATTTGACTAATTGGCTTTTTGCTTCCATATTTGCACCGGAATGAAAAAACAAATAGTAAATATTCAATGGTGGTGGCAAACAAACGCTGATCGGGGTTTGTAATGTCATTACTTTATTAATAAGGTAGTCAGAGCCCCGAAGTTTTTCGGGGCTTTTTTTGTTCGGGGAAGGCTTAAAATTATTCGCTGCACGGGTGGCGAAGTTTAAAAGAAGATGGAGAGATTATTATGAAAAAAATAGAAATAAATACATCGGTCAAAAGATTACTGGCAGATGTATATACTCCGGTCGGAATCTATTTGCGTCTTCGTGACCGCTACCGGGATACGATCTTACTGGAAAGTACCGATTTTCATGCCGCCGAGAACAGTTATTCGTTTATCTGTATCAACGCGATTGGCGGCATAGAGATCAACTCGGCTGAAAATGTAGAGTATAAACTTCCGGCACAAAAAGCGGAAAAGATAGTGTTGAATAACAGGAATGAAGTTGCTCCTTTGTTATGGGATTTTATGCATCGCTTTGAGATCGCAAAAGCCACAACAAAAGAAGCAAAGTTTGCGCAGGGGCTTTTTGGATATACCAGTTTTGATGCGGTACAGTTTTTTGAATCCATCAGTTTTAACATGCATCATGCTGATGCGGAGCCTTCTATTCCGCTAATGCGGTACCGCCTGTACCAGTACGTAATCGTATTCAATCATTTTAAAGATGAACTGTTCATTTGTGAAAATAAAGTAGCAGGCGTAGAGGCCGATCTTCCCTTGCTCGAATCATTGATCAGGGGCAAAGATGTGCCCGTCTATCCTTTCAGGTCTGCAGGAGAGGAGAGCTCGAATTTGTCTGACGAAGAGTATAAGGTGATCGTAAAAAAAGGAATCGAGAGTTGTTTGCGCGGAGATGTATTCCAGATCGTATTAAGCAGGCGGTTCGAGCAGGGATTTACCGGCGATGAATTTAATGTGTACAGGGCATTACGTAGCGTGAATCCTTCTCCGTATTTATTTTTCTTTGATTATGGCGATTATAAACTAATGGGCTCATCACCCGAAGCACAACTGATCATTGATAATAATAAGGCGGTGGTACATCCAATTGCAGGTACGTTCCGTCGCACCGGAGATGATGAAACAGATCAGCGCGAAACCGAACGTTTATTAAAAGATGCCAAGGAGAATGCCGAACATGTAATGCTGGTTGACCTTGCGCGGAATGACCTGAGCAGGTTATGTGATGATGTAGTGGTAGCGCATTACAAACAGGTTCAATACTACTCACACGTGATTCATCTTGTAAGCGAGGTTACGGGAAGAGTAAGAGAAAACACGAATCCGTTTGAATTGATGGCTAAAACATTTCCGGCTGGTACATTAAGCGGTGCCCCAAAGTTCAAAGCCATGCAGCTGATCAATGCAAACGAACCTACGGCAAGAAGTTATTATGGCGGAGCAATTGGCTTTGTTGGCTTTGACGGCAGTTTTAATCATGCCATCATGATCAGGACATTCCTGAGTCGCAACAATACATTGACCTACCAGGCCGGGGCTGGGGTAGTGGCAGCGTCAATACCTGAAAACGAATTGCAGGAAGTGAATAATAAACTGGGCGCATTGAAAAAAGCGATTGTGCTTGCGGAAGAAATAACACAATAAATCAATAGTTAAAAGTGAAAGTATTAGTTTTTGATAATTACGATTCGTTTACTTACAACCTGGTGCACCTGGTAGAAAAGATATTGCATGATAAGGTGGAAGTGCATCGGAATGATAGAATTCCGTTGGAAAAAGTAAAGGAATACGATAAGATCATATTGTCTCCGGGTCCTGGTATACCGGAAGAGGCAGGGTTGTTATTGCAGTTGATAAAAGAATATGCTTCTTCCAAATCTATATTGGGCGTTTGTCTGGGACACCAGGCAATTGGAGAAGCATTCGGCGGTAAACTGATTAATCTATCTACAGTATATCACGGTGTAGCCACTCCCGTAGTGATCAAAAGCGAGAAGACAAAAACCATAAAATCTTTATTTGCCGGGTTACCAACGGTATTTGAAGTAGGCCGGTATCATAGCTGGATCATAGCGGAAGAGGGATTTCCAGATGAATTGGAGATCACTGCCCGGGATGAGAATGGGTATATAATGGCATTGCAACATACCAAGTATGATGTGCAGGGTGTTCAGTTCCACCCCGAAAGTGTACTGACTCCCCTGGGAGAAGACATTTTAAGAAACTGGTTGAAAAACTGATAGTAAGAGTAGTTACAAAATTGAAAATGAAAAAGACATTACAATACCTTTTTGAGCATAAGACCCTCTCAAGACAGGACGCAAAACAGGTGCTGGTCAATATCGGCAGGGGCGTATACAATGAACATGAAGTGACGGCTTTCATGACCGTCTACCTGATGCGTAGTATCACTATTGAGGAGTTACAGGGATTCAGAGATGCGTTGCTGGAGCTTTGCGTACAGGTGAAAATGGATGAACATGAGGTGATAGATATCGTGGGTACAGGAGGTGATGGAAAAAATACATTCAATATTTCTACGCTCAGCTGTTTTATAGTAGCCGGTACGGGACAGAAAGTAGCAAAACATGGAAATTATGGCGCTTCTTCTGTAAGTGGTGCTTCAAATGTAATGGAACAGCTCGGATATAAATTCAATAATGAAAATGATCGTTTACTCAACGAGGTAGACAAAGCTGGTATATGTTTTCTACATGCTCCAATGTTTCACCCTGCTTTAAAAGTCGTGGGGCCGATACGCAGAAACCTGGCCATGCGCACCTTCTTTAATATGCTGGGCCCGCTTGTCAATCCTGCTGACCCCGCTTTTCAATTGATTGGCGTATATAACCTGGAGATGGCACGTATTTATAATTATTTACTGCAACAGTCCGGTAAATCATTTATGATCATTCATAGCCTGGATGGATATGATGAAATTTCATTGACCAATGACACAAAGGTCATTACCAACAAGGGGGAAAAGATAATGACTCCTGAACAACTAGGAAAACGAATGGTAAATGCTACGGATATACATGGTGGCGGTACCGTGGAAGAGGCTGCAAAGATCTTTACTTCTATATTAAAAGGGGAAGGCAGCTGGTCGCAAAATGCGGTTGTACTGGCGAATGCCGCTATGGCCCTGCACTGCACGGGTAAATATAAAAATTATGAAGAAGCATATGGCGCAGCCGTGCAAAGCCTCGAAAGCGGTAGCGCAAATAACTGTTTACAAAAATTAATAGAATGGCAATGAGTACAATACTAGACACAAATGTAGCTGCAAAAAGAAAAGAGATACCGAAGTTCAAGCCGCTGAGCAGCATTGAACGATTTAAGAAAGATGGTTTTTTTTGGGAGATAGCCAATCGTTCACTTGTCCAGAGTCTGCTGGCTGAAGGCAGTACTGGTATTATTGCTGAATTTAAAAGAAAAAGCCCAAGCAAGGGATGGTTCAAGCCAAAGTCGCTGGAAGTAGAGCCCGTGGTGGTATCGTATAACAGCAAGGGTGCAGCAGGGATATCTGTACTGACAGACGAAGAGTTTTTTGGTGGTGATCTGGACGATTTGATCCAGACAAAAGTAATTTCCGATATACCTGTGCTTCGAAAAGACTTTATCATCGATGAATGGCAGATTGCGGAAGCAAAAGCATTTGGTGCAGACATTATTTTGTTGATCGCAGCCTGTTTATCCACAGAGGAAGTAAAAAAGCTGGGTGGTTTTGCTAAAAGTATCGGATTGGAGGTACTTTTAGAGATTCACAATGAAGAAGAGCTCGGCTATATTTGTGATGAGGTGGATATGGTAGGCGTGAATAACCGGGATTTGAAAACATTCGAAGTGAATACCGGTATATCATTGAATCTTATCAGGGAAATACCTTCATCCAAACCTGCAATTGCAGAAAGTGGAATCGGAGATGTAAAA
Source organism: uncultured Terrimonas sp. (assembly GCA_964528095.1). Taxonomy (GTDB): domain Bacteria; phylum Bacteroidota; class Bacteroidia; order Chitinophagales; family Chitinophagaceae; genus CAZGSG01. Next base: position 25,490 of record CAZGSG010000002.1, on the reverse strand, counting down.
ACGATTGTAACTTTAAGAGATGCCGGGTTTAAAGGATTTTTGATAGGTGAAAGCTTTATGAAAGATAACGATCCGGGGAAAGCGTTCGAGTCATTTGTTACGGAACTAAGATCTGCCGGATAATGTTTGCCGGAAGATCATAACAGCAACGATTGTTTGCCAGTAATTTTAAACACTGGTCAGCTTATGAATGAAAATGCAATCAATCAGTCCTCGCCTGGCTCAATAGTCAAAGCCCGGCCTGGCATCCGTATCAAGGTATGTGGAATGACATTACCTGAACAGGTAAATGCACTGGATGAAATGGGCGTTGACCTGGCAGGTTTTATTTTTTATGAAAAATCGCCGCGGTATGTTGGAAACAAGATCTCGTCGGAAAAAATGAAGCAGATCAAAGGCCGGATCGCAAAAGTAGGCGTATTCGTAAATATGCAGTACGACGAACTGATGCGTACAGTGGATGATTATCGTCTTGATATGGTACAGTTACACGGAGACGAATCAGCGCATTTCTGTGAAAGAGTAGCGAATTATGTAACGGTGGTCAAAGCTTTCAGGATATCTGATAACGACCCGATTGACTGGATGGTGCGGCCTTTTCATGAAGGCAGCGATATGTACATGTTTGACACGCTTGGAGCGGGTTATGGAGGTACTGGTAAAAAATTTGACTGGCAGATGTTAAAGACCGCGGCCATTGAAAAATTATTTTTTCTCAGCGGGGGAATAGAGCCGGGCGACGAGGAAAAACTGATTGATTTTATGGAAGAACCGGTGGCAAAAAAATTGTTTGCAATAGATATTAACAGCAAATTTGAAATAAGCGCCGGAGTGAAGGATGTCGAACAGGTAAGAAAATTTGTAACAAAACTAAAGGGCTGAATAGCGGACAATTGAAGAAAACGTGGAAGGTATTTAACAGAACAAATTAAATTTGCGCAATCAAATTAAATTAAGATAACAGGTATGATAAACATTAAAGTGAATGGAATAACAGAGCTGAAACAATTAAAACAACTTGACGGACTGGATATTGAGTTTGCAAGACTGGATTTTTTTGAAGGATCTCCCTGGTATGTGAAAGATAAACTGGCGGCGGAAGAAGTAAGGATAAGCGACTTCGATATAAAAAAAGTGGGAATGTTCGTAGATCAAAGCTTTGATGCGATCATGCAGATAGTGGATGATTACGCGCTGGATGTGGTACAGTTAAATGGAGAGGAAAACCCGCTTTTGTGTGAGCAACTCTCAGAAACACTGGAAGTGATCAAAGTGTTTAAAATAGATAAAAGCAGCCTGATAGAAGAACTCATTGCCGATTATGATGAGGTTTGTGATTATTACCTTTTTGATATTGCCGGGGGAGACAAGGGTATTGAATGGAAACAGTTGAATAAAGCAAAGATTGAAAAACCTTTTTTTCTCAATGATGCCATTGGTCCTGAGGATAGTAAAAAAGTAAAATCATTTACACATCCTGATTTTTTTGGAGTAGATATCAATAGTCAATTTGAAAAAAGCCCGGGCATCAAGGATATGGTGAGCATATTACAGTTCAAGCAGTCCTTGAAAAAATAAAATGACCTTTCTGAAATCGCTGCATAGATGGTATGCCCGCCTGGTTATTGAGAGAAGAAAAATGTAGACGACAGGTGTTCATCATGATATTAAAACTGAATAATGGTACAAGATAAAATAAAACAACCCGTGTCGGCATTTGAGGTTTCCCCGCAGGGATATTATGGCTCTTTTGGCGGAGCATATATCCCCGAGATGCTGCATGGGAATGTAGAAGAGCTGCGTATGCGGTACCTGGATATAATCAGAGATGTTTCCTTTCAAAAAGAATTCCGCGATCTGCTCAAAGACTATGCAGGACGACCAACACCTTTGTACCTGGCGAAAAGACTAAGCGAACAATTGGGTACGACCATTTATTTAAAACGGGAGGATCTTTGCCATACCGGAGCGCATAAGATCAATAATACGATTGGCCAGATATTGTTGGCAGAGCGGCTTGGTAAAAAAAGGATCATTGCAGAGACTGGTGCCGGGCAGCATGGTGTGGCTACCGCAACCGTATGTGCGTTAAAAGGCGTAGAGTGCATTGTGTACATGGGTGAGAAAGACATGGAGCGGCAGGCTCCAAATGTTGCAAGAATGAAAATGTTAGGTGCAACTGTTGTCCCTGCTACCTCCGGAAGCAAAACCTTAAAAGATGCGACGAATGAAGCCATAAGAGACTGGATCAATAATCCAAACGATACACATTATATAATCGGCAGTGTAGTCGGGCCACATCCTTACCCGGATATGGTTGCACGGTTCCAGAGTGTGATCAGCGAAGAAATACAATGGCAGTTAAAGGAGAAAACCGGTACTATACTTCCTTCACATGTGATTGCCTGTGTAGGTGGTGGTAGTAATGCTGCAGGGGCTTTTTATCATTATCTCGACCAGGTCTCTGTAAAACTGGTCGCCGTAGAAGCCGCAGGTCTTGGCGTAAGCAGTGGACAGAGTGCTGCCACAACCCAATTGGGCACACCCGGTATCCTGCACGGCAGTAAAAGTATTGTAATGCAGACAGCGGATGGGCAGGTAGTAGAGCCGCATAGTATCTCTGCAGGTCTCGATTATCCTGGCATAGGGCCGTTGCATGCGCATTTATTCAAAAGCGGAAGGGGTGTTTTTTTAAGTGCAACAGATGAAGAAGCCGTTGAAGCGGCATTTAATCTCGCAAAGCTGGAAGGCATCATTCCAGCGCTGGAGAGCGCACATGCATTGGCAGCGTTGAAGCAACTGGAGTTTACTAAAAAGGACATAGTGGTCGTTTGCCTGAGTGGAAGAGGAGATAAAGACCTGGCTACTTATATGAAGTATATCAAATAACAGGATAAAGAAATAAGCTTGCAAAAGTTTCACCGGTATAAAAAAACATGTATGAATAAGTATTTCCTGCCAGTATTGCTCCTGCTGATCGTTTTGTTTTCAGCGTGTAAACGGGATCCGCATGTAACGCATAAAGTAAAACTGGAGAATGCCGGAGCAGATTGTAGTGTGTTGCAAAACTACTTTCGCTTGAATTCAAATTTTGGCGGAGAACGATATGAATTTGAAAAATGTTTACCGGCAGATTTTACAGAAAAGCAGGTTGTTTCTGAAAGACGGGGAGATACGGTAGTTGTCCGGTTTAACCCTTCCGCCGCAAAGGGGAACAATCTCTTTAGAATTACACTTGATATTGACAGTTACCCTCTTTATAAGTTTCTGACTATTGATGAAGACACTTATACGATCACACCCTCGGAAAAATAAAACGCATGAGCCGTATCAAGACCTTGTTTGAAGTTAAAAAACAGAAAGTGCTGAATATCTATTGCACTGCCGGTTACCCACAATTGGATAGTACGCTTACCGTCATGAAAGCCTTGCAGGAAAACGGCGCTGATATGATCGAGTTGGGCATGCCTTATAGCGATCCACTGGCTGATGGACCTGTTATACAACACAGCAGTGCTGTTGCGATCGAAAACGGAATGACCATCAAAAAACTGTTTGAGCAATTAAAAGATTTCCGGACCAGGATACATGTGCCGTTAGTGCTCATGGGATATATGAACCCTGTAATACAATATGGGTTTGAGAATTTTTGCAAGGATGCGGCCGCTGTCGGGATTGACGGACTGATCCTTCCTGATCTTCCGGAGTATGAGTTTGAAACGGAATATGGCGCAGTTATCAAACAGTATGGACTCGACTTTATTTTTTTAATCACGCCTGAAACAACAGAAGCCAGGATAAAAAAACTGGACCAGTTAAGCAGCGGATTTTTATATGCAGTCTCTTCTTCTTCTACAACCGGAAGCAACAAGAACATGACTGACGTCAATAAATACCTGCAGAAATTAAAATCGCTGAGCCTGCGCAACCCAGTATTAGTAGGTTTTGGCATAAAGGATAAGCAGACCTTTGAAGAAGCCTGTGTCTCCGCTAACGGAGCAATTATCGGTACGGCCTTTATAAAAGCACTGGAAAATGAAACAGGTATAGAAAATTCTGTTAAACAATTCCTGGAGCCCATACTGAAGTAAATACCCGTTTGCAGGGGCATAAAAGCGATTATCTTTGTTGTTAAATTCGTAGTGCATGAAATTTCGTGGATTGTTATTGTTACTGCTCCCACTTGCAGCACTTGCCCAGGGCAGGTTATCTCTTACTGGTACAGTTAAAGGGATAAAAAACGGTTCTACTGTTTCACTGATTGATTTAAATAAACCTACTGATACCCTGGCAAAAGGAATCGTGAAGAACGGTGTATTTATACTGAATAAGCAACTTAAAGAGCCTACATTAATGAACCTCGTGTATGGAGCGGGTAAAAATTCTATACTATTCCTGGGTAATACTGCTGTGAAACTGTCTGGTGACATTGCAGCACCTGAAAAAATTAAGGTTACTGGTTCTACAATTCACACTGATTTTTTAGCTTTTCAAAAAAAGTTCAATCCTTTGTTTCAGAGCCTGATGAATGTTAATAATCAGTTGCAAATGCGGGGAGGAACCGATAGCCTGGTACTTGCAATGGATAGAATGAAAAATACGATCCAGCAAGAGATCGATCTTTTTTTATCGCAGCATCTTTCTTCGCCCGTGAGTGCTTTTATGCTGACGGCTACCATCAATCTCAATGAAGACATATTTCTTGCTGAGTCGAGATTGAATAAGTTAAAGAAATCTGCTACTGAAAATATCTATGGCAATTACTTAAAAGAAATGATCAATGAAGGGAAAGCAACTGCTATTGGCGGAATGGCAGCAGATTTTATCCAGCCGGATACATCGGGTGTTCCGGTATCGCTTTCTTCATTTCGGGGGAAATATGTATTGCTGGATTTCTGGGCAAGCTGGTGTGGGCCATGCCGGCAGGAAAACCCTAATGTTGTAGCGACATTTAATAAATTCAAGAACAAGAACTTTACTGTCCTGGGCGTGTCGCTTGACAGACCCAATCAAAAAGAAAAATGGTTGCAGGCTATTCATACAGACCAGTTGGACTGGACGCATGTAAGTGATCTCCAGTTTTGGGAAAATGCCGCAGCTCAGCAATACCGGGTACAAAGCATACCCCAGAATTTTCTCATAGGCCCTGATGGCAAAATCGTGGCCAAAAATCTTCGCGGTCCCGCTCTTGAGCAAAAACTCTGCGAAGTATTGGGCTGTGATGAAAAGAAAGGGTTTTAACTGCGAGAATTGTTTGTACTAGTCTTCGTCGTCAGCTGGATCCCCCAGTCCAAGTAACAAACTGATTTCTTTCCAGTTTTTCTTTCTTGTGATATCATAGGCGATTGCCGTAGTATCTTTTTTATCTTTTACATAATCCAGGGCCTGTTGTGACTGTTTTTTCAGGCCTTTCAGGATAGAGGCAAGGTTGTCAGTATATGCAGAATCATCTGCATCAAGTGTTTTATCTTTTTTTAAATCTTCCAAAACTTTCACTAGCCTGTCCAGAAGATTTTTTTGCTCTTCCAGCAGGGCATTTACTTTTGCCTCATCATATCCTTTATTCACATAGTTATCTGAAATACTCCCGATGGCGAGATAAGTATTATAGACCATGGCTGCCGAAAAGCTGCCAAGGCCTCCTAAAAGTTTTTTCTCGCGTTCTTCACAAGTCTGCGAAAAAACAGAAAACGAAACCAGGCAAAGTAGTAGAACAGGCAGAATTTTTCTCATGTATCAGTTTTTTGAACAAAATACAAATGAAAACTAAGAAAAGAAAGAGCGGGAGAAATTCAAAATTAAAAAGTCAAAATGCAAAATTAAAACCTGTAGTTCGTCAGCTACTGCGGAAACTATTTTTGCATTTTGACTTTTTAATTTTTAATGGGTAGTCCTTTTAATTAGCATCCTTTCCTTCTTTTAGCTTCCCTATCATCGTTTCAAGGTTCTTTTTATTCATCTCATTTGGCGCCAGTGGCAATGCCAGGTTTGCGTATTTTAATGCACTTTTATAGTCGCTATTGGCCGAGTATGCCCTTGTTAGTCCCATGAGTGTGGTAAACTGGTTAGGGTTTTTAGCAAGATTGGCTTTAAATACTTCGAGAGCTTCTTTATTCTTTTTAAGGGCAAGCAACTGTCTGCCATATTGGTGTACTTCATTCATAGTACCAAGCGGAATAGCCTTCTTCATGACTTCAGCAGCTTCTGCTGAACGGCCCAGTTTGTCCAGCACCTGCGCCCTGGTGACCCAGGCCCGGAAGATCCCATCACCGCCAAAACTTCCGCCGGTTGAACTATCTGTCCATAATAAAGCTTCATCCAGGTTTGTATTATTCTGCACACACCATTGTGCGGCCTGGTTCCAGCCTTCCCAGTTAAATCCTTTTTCTGTTCGCAATTCCCTGCGAAATGATTCCACCTGGTCCTGTAAGTAGTTCACCTCAATATGAAAAGGGATCTGCAATTTTTCCCATTGCAGGGCCACATCGGCGCTATTTTGTTTTTCATTGATGAACTCATATTTAAGCCACTCCACATTTTTGTCCAGGGCAGATGGTTTTACTTTTACCCGAAGAGCGTCTTCTTTTTCATTGTAATAATAATGCCCCCATGAGTTGGCATTTTTTGAAAATATAAGGGTGCATTCATTCGGATCATAAGCGATAAAGAAGCCATATTTACCGGCGGGCAGGGGTTGCCCTTCGATTTTGACTGCAGTTGAAAATTCAAAGGTGGTATTTTCATTAGCCCCAGCCCTCCATGGAGAGGACTTGCTGCTGCCAAATCCAGGATCGGTGAAGCCCACTGGTACAAGCTGCCCCCAGATCTTTCCTTCACGCCCTTTTACAGCAGGCCGATCATAGTGAATGCTGATATCAGTAAGTCCGACGCGTTCGTGCACACTGGCTTTTTTGTTACCGCCGCTGGGTAATTCAATTAATGATTGTGCAAAACATGCTGAGACCGTGAGCAATTGCGCAAGAAGTAAAAATGTATTTTTCATATAACAAAGTTTGTATGACCAAGCTAAGCAGAAAAAGTATTGCCGCTAAAAATTTATTACCAGTGAAGATTTGCAGGGATGAAGGGCGACCTTGTTGTCAAACTGACTGTCGACCTGTACCCGGGGATTACTACCTGTTGTTCTCGGCCTGGTATTAAAAAAACAGCCCCCCGAGGGAGGCTGTAAATTATATCAACAATAAGAAGGGTAATTACTTGTTCCTGTATTTCTTGTTAAACGATCAATAAGGCGTCCCCATAACTGAAGAACCTGTATTTGTCCTTAATCGCTTTTTTATAAGCTTCCATGGTCAGGTCATAGCCCGCAAAAGCGCAGGTCATGATCAGCAGGCTGGTTTTTGGTAAATGGAAATTAGTAACCAATGCATCAGCTATATTAAAATCGTAAGGCGGGTGAATGAACATATTGGTCCAACCCTCAGACGGTTTCAATAATTTATTAGCGGTAAACGATGATTCCAGTGCACGCATAGTGGTGGTACCTACGGAACAAATACGATGACCGTATTCTTTAGCGCGGTTTACGATCTTGCAGGCATTTTCTTCGATGTTATAGTATTCCGCATCCATTTTATGTTTGCTCAGGTCTTCTACTTCTATCGGGCGAAAAGTACCAAGGCCGGTATGCAATGTTACTTCTGCAAAACGGATACCTTTTATTTCCAGTCTTTTGATGAGCTCACGGCTAAAATGGAGGCCAGCCGTTGGAGCAGCTACCGCACCTTCATGTTTTGCATAAACGGTCTGGTATCTTTCTTTATCTTCTTCGTCGGGCTTGCGTTTGATGTATTTAGGCAAAGGCGTTTCTCCCAGCTTTTCAAGCTGCGCGCGGAATTCTTCCTCTGTGCCATCCCAAAGAAAACGGATGGTACGACCACGGCTGGTGGTATTATCGATAACTTCTGCTACCAGGTCTTCCTGATCACCAAAATAAAGCTTGTTACCCACGCGGATTTTACGGGCGGGGTCCACAATCACATCCCAAAGACGATTGGGTTTATTCAATTCACGAAGCAGGAATACCTCGATCTTGGCGCCTGTTTTTTCCTTACGGCCATACATACGGGCTGGAAAAACCTTGGTATTGTTGACTGTGAACACGTCCTTGTCATCAAAATAATCAAGGATGTCCCGGAAATGTTTGTTTTCGATCTGGCCGGTATGGCGATGTACGACCATCATACGGGCATCTTCGCGTTTTTTAGTAGGATTTTGTGCAATAAGATTCAGAGGTAGGTCGAAACGGAATTGTGAAAGCTTCATGTATTATGGGGTTTATTTAAGTCGGTCTGCTGAGAAACCGGGGCAATACAGAAGGGGGAACATTGAACCGTTCGGCCAGGATATACGTATGCAAGGCTCTGCGGACAGGTGATCCCCGGTCTTACGGCACCGGGACTTGTCATGCGGACAGCTTTTAAAGCGGGCAAAGGTACGAAAAAAAGGCCGGGATCTTTGGATAATTTTCAACATTTTTCACTCATTTGGGCTTTCAGAGCTCCTCCGCAAAGCGGGGATTAAGTAGAAAGAGCTCATGGTCCAATACGCTGAAATAAGTTCCCGTCCTTTATTTATGCTTTTTCTATGCCTTGTGCATCAGGAAAACAGTGTATTTATTTTGCGGCAAAACAACAAAACCGCTGCTAGTCCAGTTATTATTACCGATTGGCGAAGAAAATAGTATTTTACCACCAACTGAATTGTGATCTTTTATGAAGCGAACCCTTGTTTTTTTGTTGATAGTCTATCCTCTTTTTTTATGTGCGCAGCCAAAAAACATCAATAAAAAATATCCCAGTCTTTTGTGGGAGATCACAGGCAATGGACTGACCAAACCTTCTTATTTGTTTGGTACCATGCATGTCAGCAGCAAAATGGCATTTCATCTTGCCGATTCCTTTTATGTAGGTATTCGCAATGCCGATATGGTTGCGTTGGAAACAAATCCCGAATCATGGCAGGAAGATATGAGCAAATATGATGCGGGTGGGGATGAAAATGAAGGATACAGCTCACGCCTGCGGGTGAGGGGATTAATGGCGATGCCTGCTGATTTTTTGAGTATCTCTACTCTTCGTTTTTATAAGTATGATAAAAAAATGGAACGGGCGCTTTACAGCAATCCTTCCACTATTAATAACCTGCTTTACCGGAGCTATGGCAATGAGTCGAGCGATTTTGAAGAAGATACTTATCTCGACATGTATATTTATCAATGTGGAAAGAAATGGGGCAAAAAAGTAGCGGGTGTTGAGAAGTACGGCGAAAGTATGAAACTGATGGAAGAAGCATACCGGGATGCCGCGAGGGACAAAAACAAAAAAGAAAGGAGCTATGATCGGGAAGAGGGATATTCTTCTGGCAAGTTGCAGGAAGCTTACAGAACAGGCAATCTCGACTGGCTTGATTCAATTAACCGGTATAATAGTTTTTCAGAAGCATTTGATGAAAAATTCCTCTATAAAAGGAATGAGATCCAGGCAAACTCCATTGATTCAATTCTCAAAACCAAACAATCGCTTTTTGTAGGCGTAGGCGCGGCCCATTTACCAGGCAGGCGCGGGGTAATAGAAATGTTGCGCGACCTTGGCTATAAACTCAGACCCGTGAAAATGGGGCAAAGAGACAGTCAGCATAAAACCATGGTTGAACAATTGAGGGTGCCGGTAACCTTCAGCACACAGACAGCAGAAGACGGTGTTTTTAAAGTGGATATTCCTGGTAAATTCTACAAGTTTGGAGATGAGTCAGGTTTTGAACAACGCCAGTATGCAGATATGGCCAATGGGAGTTACTATATGGTTACCCGCCTCATGACAAACGCATGGATGTGGGGCCATAATGCAGATAAGGTATACCGGAATGTAGACAGTGTGTTATATGAAAATATTCCTGGCAAGATCATCAGTAAAACAAATATTGTTCGCAACGGTTACAAAGGGATCGATATTACTAATCGTACGAGAAGGGGCGACATGCAACGCTACAATATTTTTGTTACGCCATTCGAGATCATGATCTTTAAAATGGGCGGCACCGGTGATTATGTAAAGAATGGAGAAGAAGCAAAGAAATTCTTTGGCAGTATTAAGCTTAGTGAATACCACACTGCCATGCCTGCTACATGGAAAAAGATATCTCCTTCTTCAGGTGGTTTTAGTGTAGACATGCCTCATGAACCATTTATTGGAAATGATGGCAGCCAGATCTATGATGCGGAAGATAAGGCCGCCAATACACAGTACCGGGTTATTAGAACGGATATCCATAATTACCGTTTTGTAGAAGAAGATACGTTTGATCTCGGGCTAATGGATGAGAGTTTTGCGTCTTCAGAATTTATAGATAAGCAGGTGAGCCGTAAACAAACTACCTACAATGGCTACCCGGCACTTGATTGCCAGTACACTGACAAAAACGGAGGTGTGTATCTTACCCGTTTTATTATACAGGGGCCTCATTATTATACGTTGATTGCTCATGGAAAGCAGGAAATTCCAAAAATGAAAAATTTCCTGAATTCATTTGAATTGAAGTCATTTAAATATGGAGAGATAAAAGAAAGAAAGGATACTGCGCTTTATTACACGGTCAGGAGCCCAGTGTTCCCTGAACCAAAAAACAAACTGGATCTTCCCCAACTAGGCTACTCTTCACAATCAGATGACGACGATGATTCGGATGATGATATACTTGGCGATGGCGCTTTTCGGAACAAGGTGATCAGCAATGACAGTACGGGAGAAAAGATCAATGTTAATTTTTTCAAAGTGCCAAGGTATTTTTATTCAAAAGACACTACTGTATTTGATAGGGAAAATGGTTTATCGGAGGATGAAAACCAGGCATGGATTGTAAGAATTAAGAAAAAGACCGAACTCCCAAACAAAATGAAAGTATGGGAAACGATCCTTTCTGATACAGGGAGTAGTCGTACAATATGGAACAAAAGTTTTTATAAGGATGGGATCACCTTCTCTCTGACTACAGAAGGAGATACGCTGACCGCCCCAAGTACTTTTGTAAAATCATTCTTTGAAACATTTACTCCGGACGACACTTTAAAAGGCAACGATCCTTTCGTAAAAAAGACCAGGTTTTTTTATGAAGATTTTATGAGCGCAGATAGTGTGGTGCATAAACGTGCCTTGAAAGGACTCTATACAGTTCGTTTTGACTCTACTGACCTGCCGATAGCAAAAAGCCTGATCAATGGATTGAACTGGAAAGAAAAAAAATACCTTGATACAAAGAAAATGCTGATTGGTAAGCTCGATGCGATACAGACAAAGGAAGCCGGCAATTATTTAAAAGAGTTATACTATGCCGCTGGTGATACGGTTGAATTACAATATTCTATACTGGAAGCATTGTTACAACAACAGACCCAGCACTCCTTCAATGTATTTCGCGATATTGTTTCCGCAGAGCCACCTGTATTGAATATTGGAAAAAATAATGATTATACCAGCTACAATTTCTTTAATGCAGGTAAAACGCGGAGGATTAAATACAACTATGATAATAACAATTTCATGGATGAGTTATTTGATTCCCTGAAACTGACGCGTACGATTTTGCCGGAGTTGTTACCCTTGCTCAATCTGGATGATTATAAAGCAAATATGATGCGGCTGCTTGGGAGAATGATAGATAGTAACCTGGTGAAGCCAAAAGACTATGAATTATATATTTCCAAATTCCTGATTGAGGCTAAACAGGAATTCAGGAAGCAGGCGATTGCAGAAAAGAAAAAGTCAATAGCGGCGGCTGAAGAAAAAAAAGATGATAACCAAAGTAAATACTCGTCGCCCTATGGTTACGATAACCAGGGCAATGATTATGGCAATGACGATCTGGGGCTGTATGCCACTTTACTGGTACCTTCCTGGGAAACGAATACAGCGGTTGCTCCATTCATAAAACAAATGTTTAGTTCCAGTGATAAACGATTGAAGTATGATCTCTTGCTTTTGCTTAAGCGAAATAAAAAACCTGTTCCGGATACGCTACTGAACTATTTTGCAAAATCGGATGAATATCGTTACGAACTGTATACTGATCTCAATGACCTGGGTATGTCCAATCAGTTCCCATCCCAATATAATAACCACCTTGACCTGGCTAAAAGCAAATTATGGGGAACGGCCAATTATTCCAAACCAGACTCACTGGTTTTTATTGACAGGCTTGCCGCGGTTGTAAAAGGTAAAAAAGGGTGGGTATATTTCTATAAATACAAATCCAAAAAAGATGATATGAGCTGGAAGCTTGCTTATGCAGGACTTGTTGCCGAAGATTCCAAACTTTTCGAATTTGAAGTGGATGATAAAAATGAAGCATCATCATCCTGGGATATTGATGATTACCGGGATACGGACAAAACCGATTTTACAGCTTTCGGTCCCGTAAAAATCAAAGAAGATGAACCCATTCAGGCGCAGATAAGCAAACAACTCAAAAAATTACTTTATTCATTAAGGAAAAGCGCCAGGCGATTTTATGGTGCTGATAGCAGCGATGATATAGACAGCGTGATCTCTGTATCGGGGTCAAGGGATTGATGACAAGATAATGGAAGATAGACGCCGGCTGATGATATCAAATATCCAACATCTGCTCTACAAAATTCAACTCTTTACACAACGACTCCTTTAGGAATAGAGGCGATCAGTTTTTTGGTGTATGCTGAGCCGGGATTGAAATAAATAGTATCCGCGTCGCCGCTTTCTTCAATTCTGCCTTTGTTCATAACCATGATCCGGTCGCTGATATAACGCACAACAGAAAGATCATGCGAGATGAAAATAACGGTGAACCCAAATTCTTTTTTCAGGTCATTTAATAAGTTCAATACCTGTGCCTGTACACTTACGTCGAGCGCGGAAACAGATTCATCACAGATAATAAAGGAGGGATTTAACGCGAGCGCACGAGCAATAACAATCCGCTGACGCTGACCTCCTGAAAACTCATGTGGATAGCGGTTATAATATTCCGGTTTAAGATCAACTTTATGCAGCAGCTCGATTACTTTCTCCCTTCTTTCATTCTCAGTACCAAATATTTTATGAACTTTTAATGGTTCCGCAATAGCCGATCCAATAGTAAGCCTTGGGTTAAGAGAAGAGTAGGGGTCCTGGAAAACGATCTGCAGGTCTTTTCGTAAAGATTGCATTTCTTTTTTCTTTTTGGCGGCAAGGTCGACGCCATTGTACCAGATCCTTCCTGCTGTAGGTTCAATCAGGCGAAGCAATGTTCTGCCTAATGTTGTTTTGCCACATCCGCTTTCGCCTACCAGCCCTAGAGTTTCTCCTTTGAATACTTCAAAATTTACATCGTCAACAGCCTTAGTAAAAGAAATGGGTTTGCCCAAAAAGGTTTTTTTTGCGGGAAACCAGACGGACAGGTTTTCAGCACGAAGCAATACCTCTTGCTTTGACCCGTGCGCCGCTGGAACATTGGATTTAGCTTCAATGCTTATCTTTTCCTGGGGCGATATAAGAAAATCTGCTACCACGGGAAGCCGTTCTCCTTTTTGATGTAGCACGGGTCTGCAGGCAAGTAAACCTTTTGTATAGGGATGCTCTGGAGCGTTAAAGATTTGCGATACACTGTTCTGTTCAACGATCTCTCCCTTATACATTACTACAGCACGATCGGCTATTTCTGCTACCACTCCCAGGTCATGCGTGATAAAGATCACGCCCATTCCTGTCTGCTGTTGTAATTCCTTTATTAAATGCAGGATCGTTTTTTGAACCGTCACATCAAGGGCAGTCGTAGGTTCATCACAAATAAGCAGGGAAGGGTGGCAGCAAATGGCCATGGCAATCATGACCCGTTGTTTTTGACCTCCGCTCAATTGATGCGGATAGCGGTCTGCCATTAACTCGGGAGTAGGAAGTTTTACTTTTTCAAACCAACTGATAACTTCTTTCCGGGCTGCTGCTTTTGATATTTTTTTATGCTGCAGAATGGCTTCCATCACCTGGTCGCCGCAGGTGAATACCGGATTAAGCGAAGACATGGGTTCCTGGAAGATCATGGCGATCTTGTTGCCACGGATATTCTGTAATGAGTGACGATCCTTTTTCAGGATATCGATGGGCGTTTCGCCATTTTCAGAAAATAATATTTCGCCTGCAGCATAATGGGCAGGAGGAGAGGGTAATAATTGCAAGATCGACAAGGAGGTTACCGATTTGCCGGAACCGGATTCACCCACAAGCGCTACGATCTCACCCTTTCTGACAGACAGGGAAATATTTTTTAACGCATGCGTAGTGCCTGTTGCTGCAATAAAGTCTACAGAGAGCTTATTTATACTTAACAGCGGATGCATTATTTCTCTACTACTTTTATAGAGAGCTTGCGGGACGGGGTTGGATAATAAGCCATACAGACTGCACAATTCTTTCCTTTGGCGGTGTCTATTACAAAATAAAATTCATCTCCTTCTTTGATAGTCTCGGGAAAATCGCAGGGATTGGCAAGTCCGAATGCCTGTTTATAAGATTTGCCTGTAGATTCATCTGTCCAGCTTCCATTGACCAGTGAAGTGTCGATATTTCCTTCAATTACGCTTAGCGTGTAATTCATACAAAGCGCTTTTACCTGTAACCGGCCCTTGAAGGTTGTGTTTCCATTTGCTTTGCCGGGTGATTTACAGGCGAAAAAAATTACCAGGAGAAAGGGGAGTAATAAGAATATTCGTTTCATATAGATAAATTTAAAATTTCAGATGGCGGACGGTCATCCCGTCATTGATCAGTTGTTTGAGAGAATCAATGCCGATCTTTAAATGCCTTTCTACAAATTGTGAAGTGATCTGTTTGTCGCTTTCTTCTGTTTTTACACCCTCGGGTATCATCGGCTGGTCACTTACCAGCAACAGGGCGCCGGTTGGTATCTTATTATAAAAGCCAACAGTGAATATAGTGGCTGTTTCCATGTCAATGGCATAGGCCCTTACTTTCTGCAAGTATTCTTTGAATTGTTCATCATGCTCCCATACCCTGCGATTGGTCGTGTATACAGTGCCGGTCCAGTAATCGACTGCATAATCACGAATAGTGGTAGAGACGGCCTTCTGCAAAGCAAAAGCCGGTAGGGCAGGTACTTCTGCAGGGAAATAATCGTTGGAAGTTCCTTCGCCCCTTATCGCTGCAATGGGCAGGATAAGATCGCCCAGTTTGTTTCGTTTTTTTAGCCCGCCACATTTTCCGAGGAATAAAACGGCTTTTGGTTCTATGGCAGTGACAAGGTCCATGACCGTTGCAGCAGTGGGGCTGCCCATTCCGAAATTGATGATAGTGATATCATTGGCTGTGGCGCATTGCATTGGCCGACCGATACCGACGATAGGAACGTTGTTCCATTCAGCAAACATCGAAACATAATTGCTGAAATTCGTCAATAGCAGGTATTTACCAAAATTTTCTAATTTTTCACCGGTATAGCGCGGTAACCAGTTCTGTACTATTTCTTCTTTTGATTTCATATAAATTAGGAGGTTCCGGATGAATTAGAAGCTGTTTTGCTGAACTAACTATTTTCGGAGGGCTAGTGGTAAACAGCCATTGGCTTCCTTGTTCCGGACCTATT
The DNA here is from genome assembly GCA_964528095.1 of uncultured Terrimonas sp. Lineage (GTDB taxonomy): Bacteria > Bacteroidota > Bacteroidia > Chitinophagales > Chitinophagaceae > CAZGSG01. The sequence continues at coordinate 9,860 of CAZGSG010000002.1, read as the reverse complement.
TAGAGCGAATTTAATCATTTACTTTTGAAGCATGTTGTTCATCAAATATCCCGAACCGGGATTCAGGATCAGGCAGGAAGACGGGAAGGATTTTATTTTTGATCCGCTTCGGAAGAAATGGCTGCTGCTGACACCGGAGGAATGGGTAAGGCAAAATTTTATTCAGTATCTCGTACAGGTAAAACGATACCCGGCCGCCCTGATAGCGCAGGAAAAAAAGATTTTGCTTGGGGAACTCAGTAAAAGATTCGACATACTGGTATATGACAGGGATCACCGGCCCTGGATGATGATCGAATGTAAATCACCTTCTGTAAATCTTGACCAGTCAGTAATTGAGCAGTTGCTGCGATACCATATTACCGTGCCGGCAGGCTACCTGGTTATTACGAATGGGGATCAGTCTTTTGGTTGGGAAAAAAGGAAAGAGCAGTTTCATGCCATGAATGAATTGCCTGAATGGGATTAGGCTACGCTGAACCTATAAGGTTCCGTTTACAGCCTCAGATATTCCTAAGCGGAACCTTATAGGTTCCCCTGACCAGCAAAGTCACTTTTCAGCCAATCTTCATAGGAAATGACCCCGAGTTCAGGTCTTGCTTCACCCTTCAGTATAGCTATAAATTCCAGCACATGTTGATCCGGGTCGGTGAAATAAACAGCAACTGCAGGCATCCAGGCAAAGACCATCGGCCTTTCATCCCCGTTTTTCAGGAAATTATAAGGCTTTAGATTCCTCGCTTTAAGATATTCTATGGATTCGTTTACTATGAAATCAGCATCACAGCAAAATGCGAAATGCCGGATATCGATCTCAGCCTTCGGTTTTTCCCAAAGACCCAGCATGGCTTCTTTAGGATTGCCTATCCAAAAGAACGCACAGCGCCTGCCTTCCTCATAGTAACATTGCTGAAGACCAAGCGTGTCCTTGTAAAAAGAAACGGCACGTTCGAGGGATTCAACATATAAGTGTGTTTCGAATAAACCTTTTATCATATCAGGTAGCTTTATTCAATTGTCTTTTATACAACTGAACAGCATTTTCAAATCCCAGGTATAATGCATCTGCAATCAATGCATGACCAATACTGACCTCATCCAGCCAGGGAATATGTTGGGAAAAGTATTGCAGATTTTGCAGATCAAGATCATGCCCCGCATTCAGCCCAAGCCCCAGTTCTCTCGCTTTGGTGGCGGCAACAACATAAGGCCGCACCGCTTCTTTATTATTTTGACTAAACTTACGGGCATATCCCTCTGTATATAATTCGATCCTGTCAGTACCTGTCGCAGCCGCGCCTTCTACCATCTCAACAACAGGATCCACAAAAATGGAAACACGGATACCTGCATTTTTGAATACCGTAATGGTTTCTTTTAAATAAGCTTTATTTTTTATGGTGTCCCAGCCATGATCTGAGGTGAGTTGTCCTAAAACATCAGGCACAAGTGTTACCTGATCAGGTTTTGTTTCCAATACAAGGTCCACAAATTTCTGTTCTGTGCAATTACCTTCTATATTGAACTCGGTCTTAATAATTTTTTTGATCTGTCTTACATCTTCGTAACGAATATGGCGTTCATCGGGTCGCGGATGTACGGTTACTCCATCTGCGCCAAATCGCTGAACATCTACTGCAGCTTTTACCACATCCGGATTATTTCCGCCTCTTGAGTTGCGAAGGGTTGCGATCTTATTGATATTGACTGAAAGTTTTGTCATGACGCAAAGTTATCATTAAATAAAACCTCTGCAGTTGGCTGCGCCACATTTGCAGGGCAGTTTGCCATTGTGATGTGTTTCTCCATAGTCACAGGTAAGCTCTTCTCCTTTTCGAATTGGCTTCAACGTATAAAACTCTACTTTCCTGTAAGCCCTGCGCATATATGTATTGGGGCCACAGGAATGATTGATATGTCTTATTGCATTACTGTTGACACTGGCATCCAACGCAATATTGCCATGATCAAATTCTACCATAAACAAAACATTATGTGGCTGCGCCTTTACGCGTTTCTGTGCTTCTTTGTAAGAAATGATCACGCCACCCATATTGCCCAGCTTTTTACGGGCCGGAATGGCTTTGCCTGCAAAAGCGCCGAGTCCTGCAATCCGGCTTTTCTTAATAACTAAAGGAAAATTAAGATCTTTATCCATTTTTATGTTCAGGTTTCAGTGTAGCAGCAAAGTTCGGGATTTAAAATACCATGTTCAAAAATTCGTGGATTTTAAGTAACACCAGCTTTAACCTTAAGGCATCTTCTACAACTCTATCCAGGTATGATCTGCCAACAATTTAACCCCTGCGATGAACTTTTGAAATGGACCGGCACCACCCCATTCTTTTGGTGATACAAGCGAAAGAGTATGTTTACCATCTTTCTTTTCATACAGGTAATAAGTCTGCCCGATATTGGGCTTGAAAGATAGATTGGCCTGGTAGATCATCATCGAAAGCTCTTTGCGCTTTTGTATTTCCTGTGCCTGCAAAGCCAGTAGCTCTATTTGCTTCCGGATCTGTAGCAATTGCATATTTGTTTGCTCCTCCATAGCAGTAAGCGCCTTATGTTTGATGACGCCTTCTTCCGTTGGCCGGATCAATGCCCCGGCAACCGAAGCTGCATAGGGTAATACGCTCAGTTGTTTGTGGTATATCTCAGTGTTAGTGTATGTAGTACCGTCATCCTTTATACCTTGTTGCAGGAGTTTCAGGTAACCGTTAGGCATGATCTCGTGCAGCACATGCAGCACAGGTTCTCCTTTTTTATAAAAATGGATCTCGAAATTAATACTGTCAATAAAATTCACCTGGGCCTGTTCTGCAAGCTCTTTTTTTTCAAAATCATTTAAGCCTCCATCTCCGATAACAGGATACTGCGACTCGAATCCCTGGTTTTCAAGGGTTACCCAGTTGTGAGAAACAATGAGTTTTTTTTCACCTTCTACCGATTCGATTTTATAGATGGCGCTTTTGGGCCGTTCGCCATTCTCGTAAATCCCTTTCTCGGGGAATAATTGCCAGGAAGCTAAAAAATTATATGCTTGTACCATTTTGTTAAAAAGAAGATAGCAAAGGTTTTATTTTTCTGTCATATAAAAAAGTATAATAGCTTTATATCGTAATAAGATAGTTATATTCCATCATAAAATATACTTAATGAAGCAGCTTTTACTGATCATGGCATTTGGCTTGACAACAATGGTCTCTTTGAAGGCACAGTCCCCGGCATCGGCCGACCTGGTATTAAAGAACGCAACAGCAAAAGCCACCAAAGAAAATAAGAACGTATTTGTCATTTTTCATGCATCCTGGTGCGGCTGGTGTCATAAGATGGATACATCAATGAATGATGCCTCGGTCAAAAAATTCTTTACAGACAATTACGTGATCGAGCACCTGACCGTAATGGAATCAGAAAAAAATAAAGCACTTGAGAATCCCGGGGCACAGGATCTGCTTGCGAAGTATAAAGGAGATAAGGGAGGCATACCGTTCTGGCTTATTTTTGATAAAAATGGAAATTTGCTGGCCGACTCAAAGATGAAAGCAGATGGTGCTCCCCTGGGAGTTGGGGATAACTCCGGATGCCCGGCAAATGAAAAAGAAGTGGATTATTTTGTACAGGTACTGAAAAAAACTTCAGGATTAAAAGATTCCGAACTGGCCATCATAAAAACGCTGTTCCGTAAGAACGACACGACACATTAATTAACGGATTGTTTTTCCTGGTCTGTCATTCTCTTTGTATTCTAATACTATTAAGCTCAAACAAAGGTTATTTTACTTTTTTTTGTCGTTTCTTCCTCGCTGTTTACCTGGTTGCATTTACTAGATTTATACCGATATAAAGGATAATGTCCGATTCAAATGAGTCGGGCATTATCCTTTATATCGGCTCTCATATATGATTATTTGTGAAAGAAAAAATTACGATCAGAAAAATCGTATAGGAGCTAAAAAGAAAAAACCCGGTTTCATCACCAGCATCTTATCTGGGAGTGGAAATACCGGGACAGCGTACAACGAAGGTATAATTTTTTTATGAATAGAGCACAATTAGAAAAATATTTTTCTACAGAAAGACTAAAAAGATATTTTGACAAGTACCCTGGAAATGAGGAGAAGGCAATTTACTTGTATAAGGCGAATATAGCAATAAGCGAATCCCTGTATACACCCTTGTGTATCTTGGAAGTAGCCTTGAGAAATAAAATTAATACAGAGTTGGTCCGTAAGTACAACCGGCATGACTGGTATGCAGACTGGTGTTTTCACCCTGTGATGAGACATGCCTGGAATGAGATTAACACCGCCATCAGGCACCTGCATGAAGATAAAAAGATTGTGACACCAGATAATGTTATTGCGGGTTTAATGTTTGGTTTCTGGACCAGCCTTTTCAATGATCGTTATGCAAAAGAACTATGGCCAGTCCTTCGTTTTATATTTCCGCATATGCCAAAACCCATTCGCCAGCTCAAGAATATCTCGGCCCCATTAAATGATATCCGGAGAGCTTTGCGCAACCGTATTTATCACAATGAGCCGGTAATTTTTAATACTTTTCATTTAAAACGGCATTATGAGAATATCATTCGATTGCTAAACTGGATGGGGGAGGATCTGCTTTTTTATAATAATAGCAAAGACAAATTCCCTGCGGTGCTCTCACAGGTTACAAAAGAGTTGATATTGTTGTAATGCCCTTTTAAAGAACAAATTGCTATTGCGGCAAAGCTGACTGGATAAAAACAAAGGATGATGCAGGGTGGTATTATCAAGCCGACATTTATTTTAATATCCTTTCAGTCTGCTTTTTATGATAGAATCTTTTTGCGCTGCCGACCAGTTATAGCTGTTGTGGTACAATGCTTCTTCCCAGCCTCCGTAATTGGCATTCGGTAATATGATAAATTTCTTACCAAAGTCTGCAGACACTGCATTCACCGCTTCATCGCGCTGTAATTCTGTTTTCTTGTCAAATAATGCACTGAAGTCTGCCAGGTTATCACCTAATAACAGGATAATATCATAGGTAGCTGCAATAGCTGCCCGCCTGGTCTCTTTGCTTGATGAGGTTTGTTTCATGATCAGGTGTTCATTGTCAGCAAAAGGAAAATTGAAATGCAGCAGATTCTTTAATGTGCCGGGTTTTTCTTTTTCTTCCCGGTTTGTAATGTAGAAAATCTCTATTTTTTTTGAAGCTGCATAATTAAAAAAGGCAAGTGCGCCATTAAGGGTATCGGCAACGCCTTTAGAAGTCCAGTCGAACCAGGAGCCTGCATCGTAATCTTTGCCAGCCATAGCCTGGTGTACAGCATAAGGGCTATTATCTAAAAATGTTTCATCTATATCTGTAATGATCGCTCTGGGTTTCCCCATAGGTACAAGTAATGACTGATCTACCCGCAGGCGGGCTATATTGTAGGCTTGCAGACACAGCGCTTTATATTCTGCAGCTCTTTGCTGAAAAAGCGATGACCAGATTTTGCCATCCACCACCAATTTGCCTTGTGTAGAACCTACTGTGCTTTTGTGGGGCGCGGAACAGGCTATAGAAAATAGTAATAGGGGTAAGAAAAAAAACGGGCTCTTCATAAACAAACATTTAAGGTGCATATAAATACTATTGCAAAATAAATGCTGTTTGCCAGACAGGGAAGAATATTATTAACCCTGCTGCAACTCCTCCTCGATTAATTCGCGATATTTTGTTTCATTTTCGGGAATCCATGAGGGTAAAACCTGAGGGATAATGGACCAGGAATTAGAAGAAGATTTTTGCATCCTGAAAAGGATGCGGTTACCCCTGTCATCTACCGTATCAACGGTAAAAAGCTCTTCATCGGCAGTCCTGTATTTTCTAAAATTAAACTCGCGCAGACGTCCCCCTGCCTTAATCAGGCGGGTGAAATGGACCACTTTATTGAATTGTATTTGCATAGCGGGCTTTGTAAGCTATTTCCTATCAATTTTTATGCTAGGGAATGTTAGAGAAATCAAAAGTTGTTAACAATCTACTTTAGTTAAAATGCAATGATCAAAATCTACAAAGAAAGGGGCAAGCCCCGGCTCATAATTTCAATTAAAAAACACCAGCTACCAGTTCTGTTCCGGGCACAAAACTTAAAAGCAAGAACTCAAAAATACCTTCCTTAGCCACTGGCTAATACCGGATTCTGAATTTCAATTTTTTTAAGCTTAACTCAACCCGGCTATAATAAAACATGGGTTGATCAGTGCATTTGCTGTATTAACAAAGAACGTTTCAGATGGTTTAAATATTGGGCAGAAACAACATTAATAGGGCAGAAAATGCCATTAGCCCATCCAGTATAAAATAATAAAATATATCAGAGAAATTTCTGGTGGCTGTTGGATATAAAACGCCTGTAATAAGCCCGGGTACCAGTAAAACAAAAATGGCCACAATACTATGGTCAAATTGTAGCATAGCACCGGTAGTTATGGCAAACAAAAGAAGCGTTATGGTAAATAAAATGGCGATTGCCCGCTCACTAAGCCAGGTTATCAGACTGCGAATACCAATGGATTTGTCATATTCGCGGTCGCGGTAGTCAAAAAGTATACAAATGGCATAAATCAGGAAGAAGCGGCTGGCCGCAAAAAGGGTGAAATCGGTTCTCCATGGACGGTCGCTCATCAATAACGGCAGCAGGCTGGTCACATACATCCAGGTAAGGGAAAGAAACAGGGTTTTGCCGATGGCTACTTTTCGCAATATCCTGAACCAGGGATGGGGGATCTTGGGCGCAGAATAGAGAAATGTTGTCAGGGCCGCAAATAACAGTAATTGCCAGTGGTCCAGTAGAAAAAAGCCAGTAACAAGGGAACCCACTAATCCTATGATAAAAAACCAGGTATGGATGCTGCGATAGAGGATCAGCCAGTTCAATCTGGGTGATAAATGACAGGTAGCCGGGGTGAGATACCAATGAAAACTATAGCTGCAAATAGTTGCAAAAAAAACAAAAAGAAGAAAATAAATATCAGGCGGGGATTGTAGTAAGAAAAGGCAGGTTTGATATACCATCAAAACCGCACAAAGTGCAATAAAAAGATTGCTGAAAATAAAAAAATGAAATATTCTACTGATCAAACTTATTCCAGAATTACTATAGTTTCTGTAGTAATTGTGTCACTATGATTATTTGCCAGATCGGCAACCGCTATTTTAAACCGAAGCGTATCGTTCTCAACGCTACTTTCTGTCAATTCAGCAGCGCTGAATTCAATTCTTATCTCACCTTTATCGCGGTTTGTAAATTCCGGCAACTGGTAGCGAAATGTATCAGCCCTGTCCTGGTTGCCTGGTCTCAGATTAAGGCGGTCGCGGTAAATATATAGCTGACCAGTGCCCAGATCACCTTCTTTGTCGAAATAGTTCAGACGGATCACAAGGGATCCATTTGGAGGAATTATTTTTGAATTATAATCTTTGACTTCAATGCGGGGCTTGGTCTCAAACTTATCTTTGCCACAGGCTATCAGCAGGACGCCTACTGTAAATAAAAAAATAACCAGGATCGTCTTCATAACACTCCAGTTGAATTTAAACAAATATAACCTTTTTAGCTACAAAATATGGCCACGCAAAGCCAATGGAACGATAAAATTTTCTCTGTTACCAGCAACAATTTCAGCAGGTTGGCGCTCGAAATTTTCAATTTTCAATACCATAATAACACGGTGTACCATGATTATGTAGATGCATTGAAAATAGCGCCTTCCTCCATTAAGGCCCTGGCACAGATCCCCTTCCTGCCGATCCGGTTTTTTAAATCTCACCGGGTCATGACCACCACATTTGCACCCACTGTCTTTTTTGAGAGCAGCGGCACAACTGGCAGCATCAACAGTCGTCACTATTTAAAAGATACGGAATTATATAAAAATAGTTTTCTGCTTGGGTTCAACTATTTTTTTGGAGCCCCTTCGGAAACAGCCATTATTGGTCTATTACCCTCTTACCTGGAAAGAAACAATGCCTCGCTCGTCTTTATGGTCGACGAACTGATCCGGCAAACCGGGGATAGCGATAGCGGATTTTATTTAACGGAAATGGACAAACTACTCTCGGTACTTGAAAAAAGAGAGCGTTTGCAACAAAAGACATTGCTGATCGGCGTCACTTTCGCATTACTGGACCTGGCAGAAAAGTATACAGGACGGGGTGCGGAATTACAGCATACTATTATAATGGAAACAGGGGGTATGAAAGGCCGGCGACGGGAAATGATCAGGGAGGAAGTACATGCGATCCTGAAAAATGCTTTCGGGGTACCAGTCATCTATTCAGAATATGGAATGACAGAATTGCTATCACAAGCTTATTCGAAGGGAAATGGATTTTTTGATTGCCCCCCGTGGATGAAAATAATTTTAAGGGATGAAGAGGATCCGCTCTCGATAAAACCATTACCTGCAAAAAACGGCAAACCCGTTAGCGGAGCCGTTAATATTGTCGACATGGCCAATGTTTACTCCTGCAGCTTTATTGCAACGGATGATGCGGGCCGCATACACCCGGATGGCCTCTTTGAAGTGCTTGGACGAATGGATAACAGCGATTTGAGAGGGTGTAGTCTAATGGTTATTTAAAATAGTTCCGGGTTCATGATTTTGAGTTATCCTGACTGGCAGGCACAAAACCATGAACCCGGAATGATTTATCAGGCATTATGCATCCACTCTCTAAACTGTGGCGCCATTTCCTGGCTCACGATAATGCAGTGGTTCAATTCGGGTAATGTCAGATCAACCTGCAATTTTACTTTTTCGTAGGCTTTAAATCCTCTGACAAAATTGATATTAATAATATACTGGCGATTGGCACGGAAAAAAGTATTATCATCCAGGTCCACTTCCAGTTCAGACAGGTTGTTTTCGGCGAGATATTTTTTACCCCAGCGATCAATTACGTATACGATCTTGTTCTCGGTATAAAATAATACCACGTCGTCGAGCCGAAGGGATATATTCTCCAGGCCTTTTTTAACGATCAGTCGTTTCTTTTTATGATTACCCAGGTATTGCAACAGGCCATTCAGTGAATGGTGATCGGAAAAATGTTTTTCCAGCATCCGGTATTTTACCAGGGCTTTGCGAAGACTCTCCTTGTCGATCGGCTTGAGAAGATAGTCGATGCCATTATATTCAAAGGCATTCAGCATAAATTCATCATAGCCGGTAATAAAGATCACCGGTACACGGATATTCGATTGATTAAAAATTTCAAATGAAAGTCCGTCTCCCAGCTGAACATCGCTGAAAATGATATCTGCTGCGGGTTGCTGGGAAAGATATTCAATACTCTCTCTCACGCTACTTAACGTTGCCGTTACCTGGATATCGTCTGCTATCGTAGATAACATTCCAAGGAGATTGTCCAGTGCAGGTCTTTCGTCTTCAATAATAATAGCATTTAACATGGCAAATGGTTTTAGGGTTGTATAATCAATGGTAGTTTTACAGAAAAGGTATCATAAGTCGTTTTTATTTCAATTTCTTTGTGGAAAAGCAATCGGTAGCGGGCACTCAGATTTTTCAGACCGATGCCTGTTGAATTAACGGCATAGGATTTCGGTTTGATAGGATTACTTACTTTCAACGTTTCTTCGGTCATGCAAATTGTTATATGCAAAGGGTTTTGCTCTGAAAATTCATTATGCTTGATCGCGTTCTCCACCAGTACCTGTAACGCATAAGGAGGAATCAATGCTTTTTTACTTTTTTCGTTGAGGGTAGTTTTCAATTGCAATTTATTGTCATGTCTTATCTGGAGCAGGTAAAAATAGTTGGCAATAAACTCAAGTTCCTCCGTCAGGGATATCCGTT
>CAZGSG010000001.1:0-124978 GCA_964528095.1 uncultured Terrimonas sp. | reverse complement strand
CTGATACTAAGCGTATCCTTTTTGAACACGGGCGCGGTAATAACCGGTAACTTACCGGTTTGTGAAAAAGCAGCAAGGGGTAAGAGAAAAATAAGGACTATTATAAATCGTTTCATTGACAAGCTTTTACTCCCGGTCAACTTACCGGGATAATTCTACAAGTCTACCCAGATATTCGTTGTAAATCAACGAATTGAGATGTTTTTTTTACGCAATCGTTACCGGTAACAATTGCGTAAATTTTTCTTGAAAAACCATCCTGTTCCCACCTGTTGGCTTTTATAGTTTTGGGGTAGAAATAAGCAGGCGTTAATGGACCAGGTTTAACACAGGCTTTCAATTTTCTTTTGGGTGGCCCAGCCTTAGATCATTAAAAATTAGCGCCTTATACGATCTTCACGGCTTGCCTGGCCAGTAATTTCCAGCCTCCCTTCATCTTTTTAAATACAAGCATGATCCTGAGATTGACTTCCCCGGGTTTACCATTATCATTTGTCTTCGCGCTTAATATATGCCGCACAATGGCGGTATTACCACTGACCTGTATGGTCTGCTCTTTAAGATCTATGGTTACAAAATCAGATTTGCCTGACACAATATTCTCAACAAACTCCTGTTTGTTTTCCAGTTTGCCGCCGCTATGTCCATAACTCAGCTGATCATCCACGATCTTTTCCAGTTTTGTTCTATCACCCTCCACCATTGCTACGCGTAATTGCTCTACCGCATCGGCTACTTTTTTTTGCGCCTTATCCTGTCCAAAAACAGGTATGGCCATTGTGCAGAGCAAGAGAAAAACGATCAGTTTATTCATGATTCTTATTTTAAATTTTATATTTCTACAATTTCCCTCCAGGGACAGTAAACCTGATCCAATCAATATCCGCATACCCCGCATCATTGGTTATATTCCCCCGAATACTGTACATGCCCAGTTTAGCCCCTACCCATCTGCCCGGTTTGGCGGTAAACACATTGCCTATTTGCTGATATGTTTTTCCATCACGGCTAAAGCTAAAATTACATAGCGCTCCCTTACTCACTGTTATTTGCAAATAAATATCCCCTGTATTCATTTGTATGCTTTCTTTTTCAATTGCCGGTTTTCCCTGGTTAGCACCCAGGCATTCATTGTAGCTAATGTACAGGCCTGCCTGTTTTTTTTGAAGGCTGATACCCGCGTAATCCATCCCAAAAACTACAAATCCGAATCGCTCGTTTTCAAATTTCGCTTTGAAGTTTACTTTAATTGTCGCGGTAAATTCTTCCGCGGGTAATTTTTGTGCAAGTATATTGGGCAGGTTCCATAAATTTTTTATCGAATCAGGCTGGTACACAGAAAACATTCGTAAGAAACCAGACGTGGTTGTAAATGCCCAGCTTTTCCTGTCATTGGCCTGCCATTGCCATTGCAGTCCTAACTGGGGGGAATTAAATTCATCATCATCCTGTACGGTTGTCACCGGTATCGGTTTGCCTATAGCGGGTTTTTTATAATTTATTACCGGCTCGCCTTTTCCATCTCCGTTTTTATCAACACCGATAACGGGCCAGTCATTGATCCATTTCATCGGTTGCAGGTGCACCACTCTGCCATAGGCTTCTTTATCCTGAAAATGCAGGAACCAGTCCTCTCCTGATTTTGTATTTACCCATGCACCCTGGTGCGGACCATTGATGGCAGAAGCACCCTGCTCCATCACGATCTTTTTTTCATACGGCCCGTAAATATTTTTACTTCGCAATACCAGTTGCCAACCAGTACTTACACCGCCCGCCGGCGCAAAAATGTAATAGTACCCATTTCGTTTATAAAATTTTGGGCCTTCTACTGTCGGGTCTTCATCATGCCCATCGAATACCATTACGGGGTTTCCGGTCACTTTTGTACCTTCTTTGTTTAATTCCTTAACAACGATAATGCTTTTGATACCGGCACGGCTTCCCGCATACGCATGTACAAGATAGGCGCGGCCATCATCATCCCATAAAGGACAGGGATCAATCAACCCGCTTCCGGCTTCTACCAATACAGGCGATGACCAGGGACCGGTTATGTTTTTCGCCCTGGTGAGGTAGATCCCAAAATCAGGATCAGGATAATAGATATAAAACTCATTGTTGTGATACCGGATACTGGGTGCCCATACGCCATTACCATGTTGTACCTTATTGAAATGTTCAAGCGGCGCCTGTTCATTCATCGCATGAGCTATGATCTTCCAGTTGACCAGGTCTTTGGAATGAAGTATTGGTAAACCGGGAATATGATTGAAGCTGGATGACACCAGGTAATAATCATCTCCCACCCGCACCGCGTCAGGATCGCTATAGTCCGCGTTGATGACGGGGTTTTTATACGTTCCATTTCCATTATCAGCTACCCATACTTTGGAAATACCGGCTTGCTGCGCTAAGGAGAACAGTGATAAGAAGAGACCTATTAATGAGCAGATGAATTTCATAAGAACCCTTTAAAACAATCGTTCAATAACATGATAAGTCGTTATAGATAAGTTGTTCAAATTAGTTTATATCGCTTTAAGCAGAAAGTTCATGACCGTTTATTTACGCAATCGTTGCCATTGTTTGTCTTCTATAAACTCACCATTGCTTTTATCACACCATTCGCCGGGTTCAGCCAGGACGCGAACCTGTCTCCTATTTCATCAAAATTCACCCGATGGGTAATATAGGTAGATGGATCTACCATTCCTTTCTTCATGCTGCTGATGACGTGTATAAAATCTTCCCTGGTCGCATTTCGACTGCTCATCAGTGTCGCTTCCCTTTTATGAAATTCGGGATGATTGAACTGTATCGCTTCCTTTTGTAAACCGACCAGCACAAATCTTGCACCATGTGCCATGTATTGAAACGCGTTATTGATCGCTTTTAAACTTCCGGTGGCATCTATCAGTACTGTGGGCATGTCACCACCAGTGATCTTTCTTAGCTCTTCCTGTACATCAGTAGTTGCCGGATTAATAGTATGAGCGATTTTCAGTTTCTCTTTACAAAACTTTAATCGCGCATCATTAATATCCATAGCAATCACCCGGCCACCAGCGATGCGCGCAAATTCCATCGTTCCCAACCCGATCGGTCCGGCTCCTATCACCAGTACAAATTCACTGGAAGAAACAGCGGCTCTTTTTACCGCATGTGCACCAATGGCCAGTGGTTCTACCAGGGCCAGTTCATCGAAGCCCAGCCCTTCGCTGTGCAAGAGTGAGTAAGAGGGCACGAGCAGGTACTCCCGCATACCACCATCCACATGCACCCCGCAAACATTCATTGATACACAGCAGTTGGGTTTGCCGTTGCGACAGGCAATGCATACGCCGCAATTGAAATATGGAATGATGGTGACAGCATCGCCTTTTTCAAATCCTGCCGCATCGGTATCTTCAATCACTGCGGCCAGTTCATGCCCCAGTATCCTGGGGTATTGAAAAAAAGGTTGTGTTCCTTCAAACGCATGCAGGTCGGTGCCACATATGCCAATCCGTTTTATACGAAGCAATGTATGTCCTTCTTTTGGCAGTGGTTTTTCCTGTTCCTCATAATCCAGCTTCCCGGGTATTGCGCAAACAAGTGTTTTCATTGTATCCATTATGCATTGGCCAAAGCGCGATCAAGGTGTACATATCCTCCATCCACATAAACCAATTGGCCGGTGGTGTGACTTGAGCGGGGTGATAAAAGAAATGTTACCGCGCTGGCTATTTCTTCCGCGGTGGTCATGCGGTTGCCTAGTGGTATTTTCGCTTCTATTTCCTGCAGTTTTTCAGCAGGGTTAGGCAGGGTCTCTATCCATTTCGCGTATAAGGGTGTAAAACATTCCGCTACTACGACCGCGTTTACACGAATACCATATTTCAACAATTCTACTGCCCATTCCCTGGTCAACGCATTACGTGCACCATTGGCTGCGGCATAGGCAGAAGTGCCCCCTTGCCCGGTTTCGGCTGTCTTTGAAGTGATATTGACAATACTGCCTTTTGATTTTTTGAGTGCCGGTAACGCATGATGCGCCATGAGATAATAATGAATAACATTTTTATGCAGGCTTGCGATAAAACTTTCGTAGTTGCCATTTTCCAATCCCACACCATCATTTACACCCGCATTATTTACAAGGCCGTCGATACCGCCAAATTGTTTGAGCACTTCGTGTACCGCGTTCGCGCATTGTAGTGGATCGGAAAGTTCAGCCACCACCTGGAAAGCAACTCCCCCGAGTTGTTGAACGGCATCCACTGTTGCCAGGTTATCTTTTTCACTACGCCCAACAATAACGGGTATGGCACCTTCTGTCGCGAGCACTTTTACAATGCCCTCGCCAATTCCTTTCGCGCCGCCGGTAACGATGATTATTTTGTCTTTAAGTTGCAGATCCATGCTGATAATTTTTTTATATAATTAAAGAACGACACGTTTTAGTTCCAGTTTAGTTTTGCCAAAATTTACGATTAGGGCGACCTTACATCTCGAACATTTTAGATAATTAAGCGCCTGGATCATATCTTCTTCTATCAGGCCGCTCTTTGCTTTAACTTCCAGTATCACTGATCCAAACACGATAAAGTCGGCAAAAAAATAATGATTTAGGATTTTGCCTTTATAATTGACCCTGTATTCTTTCTCTCTTTCATAAAAGATATTATTTTGTTTGAACTCGAGTTCGATTGCATCTTTATAAACAATTTCTGAAAAGCCAAATCCCAGGTTTTTGTGAACTTCAAGACATAATTTAATAATTGCTGCTGTTTCTTCTTTTAGTGGAAAATGTTTGTTCCTGATAATGTCCATTGGGTTATTTTCCTGGCAATGTCCATTTTGCGCATTTTCCTACAAATGTTTTTACACGGTTATTTTTTAGAAAAAAACATTTTTGGGCTGGTGCTTTACTATAGTTTTTTTAACACGGAGGCACGGGTGGTCATTGTTTTTGTTTGTATCGAATTATATGTTTGATCTTTCCTGGAATTGTAGTTAAGAATAGGGAGGCACGGAGTAATGCGAAATTTCCGATTTGTTTTGAGCTCTCCGTGGCTCAGTATTAATAACTTTTCTATGTCAACGCCATATTTTTTTCCGTGTTTCCGTATTAAAAACCTCTTTAGGACAAATCCCGGAATTTTTCTTTGCTTACTGTGTTAAAACGAATTTTAGTGCGGTCACAGTCCGTAAAACCGGATTGCGTTTAGTCCAAAAATCTTTTCTCTATCTTCTTCTTCCATATGTTCCATGTATTTTTCCAATAAACTCTTCCATTGTACATAGATCCCGGAGAGCAATACAACCGGCCAGTCGCTTCCGAACATCAACCGGTCTGTGCCAAAGGCTTCAAAGACCACATCCAGGTAAGGATAGAACTCGGCAGGAGACCATTCCTTCCATCTCGCTTCCGTGAACAGCCCTGATAATTTGCAATACACATTGGGATGTCTGGCGATCTCCCTCATATACGATTCCCATTTGTCAATTTTATGATGCGCGATATCCGGTTTGCCACAGTGATCGATCACCAGTTTTTGTTCGGGGAACTCAGCCACGAACTCCAGCGCCGGCTTTAGCTGGTTATGATATACCAGTATATCGTAGGTATAGTTATAGTGTTGCAAGGCCCGCACGCCCCGCTGAAAATTCTTTCGCAATAAAAAATCATCCGGCTCCGCCTGTACCACATGCCGGTATCCTTTGATGATCGGGTACTGGGAAAAATATTCAAGCCTTTCCGCTATATTGTCTTTCTGCAGATCCACCCAGCCCACTACCCCTTTGATGATCGGATGTGTTTTTGCCAGTTCAACCAGGTAATGTGTTTCGAATTCCGATTGGTCTGCCTGCACAGCCACACAACCATCTATTTCATTGCGGCTTAGTGTGCCGGCTATGGTTTGCGGGAGATAATCCTGTTGTAGTATCTTCATGTCATCCGTGATCCAGGCATCTCTTCCCTTATCGTATTTCCAGAAGTGCACATGTGTATCAATCCGGGGCATATTGAGTCAATTGAATTAATAAACCATCATTTATAAATAAGCGATGCCAGCTATATTGATCTTAACCAGCATATGCGACACATTTTTGTTTTGATACACCCAGGCCATCAATTCCCAATTCCACTTCATCGCCTGCTTTTAAATATACCGGCGGATTAAAGCCCAGGCCAACACCCGCGGGTGTGCCGGTAGATATGATATCTCCGGGTAAGAGGGTCATGAACTGGCTGACATAAGAAATTATAAAAGGGATTCTGAATATAAAATTAGCCGTTGAGCCGTCCTGCATGGTCTTGCCATTTACCTTCAACCATAAACGGAGTGCATCTACATTTGTTATTTCATCCTTAGTAACCAGGTAGGGGCCCATTGGCGCAAACGTATCGCAGCCTTTCCCTTTATCCCAGGTGCCTCCTCTTTCTATCTGGAACTCCCGTTCGCTCACATCATTGTGCAAACAATACCCGGCTACATGGTCCATCGCATTGGCTTCTTCCACATAACTCGCTTTTTTCTCAATGACTATAGCCAGTTCCACTTCCCAGTCTGTTTTGACAGAATTTTTGGGAATGATAATATTATCATTCGGTCCTACCAGCGCCGTGGTGGATTTCATAAAGATGACGGGCTCTGCAGGAGGCGTGGCGCCTGTTTCTTTTGCATGATCAGCATAGTTAAGACCGATACAAAGTATTTTAGAAGGGCGTGCTACGGGAGAGCCGAGTCTTGTTTCCATAGGAATCTTGCGCAACAGACCTTTATGTTGTTCAATCATCCAGGCCAGGTGTGGAAGGCCACCATTGGCTAAAAAGGTTTCATCATAATCTTTGATAAAACCGGATACATCATAATGTTGCTCATTGATACAAACACCAGGCTTTTCATTGCCCGCCACTCCAAATCGAATTAGTTTCATATTTTTCTTTTAATTGCGTGTTTAATTAAGAATGCAAGTTTAAAATGTAAAAAGAGCTTCCTTAATAACTGATGAATTCCGGTTTTGAATTTTTATATTAATCCTGGTTGGTTAATTATTCAGGTTAATAAATCCTCCATCAATCGGGTAATCACATCCTGTAATGAATGAAGCTTCATCACTACAAAGATAGAGTACCAGGTGGGCTATCTCCGCTGGTTCAGCCATTCTGCCGATAGGTTGTGTTTTAGAGAGTTTTTCAAACATCTCCTGTTCCCTGCCGGGATAGGTTTTTGCAATAAACCCGTCCACAAAAGGAGTATGCACCCTGGCGGGAGAAATACAATTACACCGGATATTATAATTCAGGTAATCTTTCGCGGTCGACAGGGTCATTCCAACCACGGCACCCTTGGTCATCGAATAAGCAAACCTATCTGGAATACCGACCGAAGAAGCAATAGAAGCCATATTGAGAATAGCGCCTCCCTTGTTTTTCATGTGGGGAATAACGGCGTGCAGCAGGTTATACACCCCTTTTACGTTTACATTAAAGAGACGGGTAAAATCTTCTTCCCCGGTATTTTCCGCATTACCTATATGCGCTACGCCAGCATTATTAACCAGGATATCGATGGAGCCAAGCCTTTCAATGACCGATCCGATAATATCCGCGACCTGTTGCTGATTGCTCACATCACATTTGACGGCGGAAGCATTTCCTCCATCCGAAGTAATTTTAGCTACTGTATCCGTCGCACCTGTTTCATCAAAATCGAGTACCTGTACATTCGCGCCCTGGCGGGCAAACAGGATCGCAATGGCGCGGCCTATCCCGCTTCCCCCACCTGTTACAATGGCTGTCTTTGTTTTTAAACTAAACATGAATTAGTATGTTTTTTCAAATTCAAAATTCAAAAGTAAAAATTCAAAAATAGCCTCCGCTTCTCCTAAGGAACTCCAGTTTTGAATTTTTACTTTTGAATTTTGAATTTGAAACGGGTTAATTATTTTTAATAGTCCTGAAATATCTTATCCATCAGCACCCATTTCTCTCCTTTTCTTGTTCCTGGTATCACCTGCTGGTATTTCGACATTAGCTGTTCCCATTCCTGTACTTTTGGGTTGACAGCATCAGCGGCGTCTTTGGCTGCAAAGGAAAATGAATCATTTACTTCCATGATCATAAATAAACGATTTGCAAATCTCCAGATCTCCATTAGTTGAATGCCGGAATCATGAATGCTTTTTAAAACCTCGGGCCATACCTGCCGGTGGTAGGCTTCGTATTCGGCGATGAGTTTTTCATCATCGACAAGATCAAGGGCGAGACAATATCGATTCATTTCACTATGCTTTTACTTTAGCGTTTCAACTGCTTTTTCTTTGTGTTTGTATCCTGACACTGCGAATACCCAGATAACCACAAAACAGATCAGTGGGACTATATAGCCATATTGTATACTATGTGTTTTATCAGAAATATAACCCAGTATCGGCGGTAATATCGCGCCACCCACTATCGACATGATGATCAAACTGGACCCTGATTTTGTATCAGGCCCCAGGTCTTTTATACCCAATGCAAAAATGGTCGGGAACATAATGGACATAAAAAAGGCTACACCAATGACAGCATACAATGTGATGATGCCGCTCGCGAAAATTGTTACCAGTGTTAATAAAATACACAGTACCGAATAAATAGCAAGTAATTTGGGAGGTGCGATAAATCGCATAAAAAAAGTTCCGGCAAACCGGCCGATCATGAATGCCAGCCCCGCTACACCTGCATACCAGGAAGCATCTTTTTCACTGATGCCTGCTGCTTTGGTAGCAAACAGGATGATGAAACTCATAATGCATACCTGGGCTCCCACATAAAAGAACTGTGCTATAACGGCCCATGTCAGGTGCTTATGACTAAAAGCATGAAAAAAGCCTTTTTTCCCAGTTTCTTCTTCATCCTTTTTATCCGGTAGTTTGGTAAAGAAAAAGATTGCAGCCACTAATAATATCACGCATCCTAAAACGATATAAGGCATTTTTACAGTAGCTGTTTCTGAGAGTAAATAGGCGTTGCGTGCCTGTTCAGACATTGCTGCCAACGCAGCCTCATCTTTTGGCTGATCTGCAAGGATAAAATGTCCGCCTGCAATTGGTGCAAGAAATGCAGCCAGTCCATTAAATGATTGCGCAAAATTTAACCGTTGAGTAGATGTTTCAGGTGAACCCAATATAGTAGCATAGGGGTTGGCTGCGGTTTCCAATACCGTAAGACCGCAGGCCACTACAAACAAAGCGCCCAGGAAAAAGCCATACTGCATAGTATTGGCAGCAGGCACAAATAAAAAACAGCCGACAGCAAAAAAAGAAAGCCCGATCAGTATCCCGGTTTTATATCCATATTTTTTCATGATCATTCCCGCTGGAATAGCCATTAAAAAATAAGCGATAAATACAGCTGAATCTACTAGCGAAGCCTGCAAGGTTGTTAAACTAAACGCCCTTCGTAAATGCGGGATTAATATCGGATCAAGATTATGTATGAAGCCCCAGAAAAAAAATAAACTCGTTACAAGTATAAAAGGAAATAAATATTTTTTTGGCTGGTCCATATCTGGCAAACGTTTAAAAGAAAATTGAAAAGCAAAAGATATATCTTTTTCCAGTATGGGATGATAAATAAGCCGGCCTATTTTCCGCTCAGCTCACAATTGGTTAATAAAGCATAATAAATGGAATAAATAGTTACATATGGTGGCGATGGCCCTGGCTTTATTGTGAGCTACAATTGTTTTTTATCGCTTGGTTTTTAACGGGTCCCAGTTACCCATCACATTCTTGAGTGTGTATGTCGCGGCTTCCTGATCGGTTAGTTGACGAGTCCAGTTCTCCCTGCGCCCCGTATCAGCTCCGGGACCATAATTTTTGTATTCATTGTACCGGGTAGTGAGATGGTAATCGGTCTCATTCCACCTGGCCCATCCCTGGGGCATGATATGTTTACCTATATAACAATGCAGGTAGGCGACGTTTGCATACGGGCGCCAGGGCCGGCCCAATGAAACTCTATTTAATGTAGTATCACCGGTGAGTATACAATCATTGAACACATAGCCATATTTATGTTCCTTTGGCGTGGAGGCTGCCGTGACATGCGAGTTTTTCTTACTATGAATATGGCATTGCTCAAACCATACGGTGGCCGCGCCAAATATGAAATCAGTGGTGCCTTCTATATAACAGTTTTTATAATACTGGCGACTATTGGCATTATTGGTGAACAACACATCCTGAAAACCGATAAAACGACAGTTTTCAAAAATGGCTTTATCCCCATCCGATTCTACTGCCACCGCCTGGCCTGCCGTGAAACCGGCATCATTCTGAAAAGTGATATTTCTTGCTGTAAAATTATCGGCCTTTATTAAAAAACTCCAGGAGGTTCTTGTATTGATTATTTCTCCATTTGGAGCTGTTTTTCCCGTGTGATCATCATAGATAAGAATTGTATTGAATTTATCCTGCCCCTCAAGGGTCACATTATCCTGTAATGAATCGAGGTGCAATTTCTCCCGATAAACTCCTTTCTCAATATAAATAGTAATAGGCTTTTTATTTTTCTTAGGTATCGAGTTCAATGCGGCCTGCACCGTTGTATACTGCATACCACCTTCTTTCGCGACCACAATTTTTTGCTGGGCGGATAAACCACCTCCTGCAACAATCAATACCAGGAATAATACTATTTTCATTTTATTATTGATTTATAACCACCACTCTCTATCTTAAACCAGTTACTATCCGCTGTATCAGCCGGGTTACCCGTTGAGAAAATAGTTGCCGGATCATATTCCTTCGCTTCCCGGTCTGTTAGTTGTTTTGAAAACGCAGTTCTGCCGGTGGTACTGGCACCGGGGCCGGTGTTTTTATATTCCGCATAAAAAATGGTTTTTTCATTGGCTGTATTTCCCCAGTTGTCCCAGCCTTTGGCTGCAATATGTTTACCTAATTCGCAATAGAGAAAAACCGTTTTGGCATGCGCCCGCCAGGGCCGGCCCAAATACACACTGGTAACGGAAGAGTCCGCGGTGAACTTACAGCGAAGAAATACATAGCCGAATTTTTTTCCGGGTGTAGTGCTTGCGGCGGTGATATATGAATTGGATTTGTTGTGAATCGTGCATTCCTCAAATACAGCTGTTGACGGACCAAATATAAAATCAGTGGTGCCTTCTATGTAACAGTTATAAAAATATTGTCTTGCTGTTTCTCCGGATGCAAAAATGGTGTCTTGGTTACCAAGAAATTTGCAATTCCTGAACACGGCTTTGTCTGCTTCGACATGCAATGCTACGGCCTGCCCTACCGGTCCGGCGGCATTTACAAAACTGATATTTTCCGCGACAAAGCGGTTACCTGCAATTTTCGCGGTAAAGGATGTAAAAGTGGTAAGCCGGCCCCTGCCTGAATAATCATTGAATGTAATGATCGTTTTATTTACATCTTCTCCAATAAAGCTTACATCCGTATTTGTTGCGGGCAATTCTATCTTTTCATTGTACACCCCATTTTTTATATAAAGTGTAATACGTGCAAGCGGGTAGGCGCGCATCGCATCAATGGCATCCTGTATGTATTTATAATCGCCCGACCCGTCTTTTGCTACGGTGAAAATATATTTGTACTGTTGCGGATTCGCAGTTTGCGAAACGGCCGGCTTTATGATGCCAGTTAAGAACAGTACCGCTATCAATAGCTTCTTCATTAAAGGATCAGCTTTATTTTGTGAATACCTTTTTTAAAAAACCGTCGATATAATTTACTGTGGGCGTAAACCAGGGTTCGAACAAACAAAAAGAATGAGGCGCGCCCTCAAATTCCCTGACTTCCGCATAGATCTTATTTTCTTTCAGGATATTGATATAATCTTCCCGCCCGGCATGCATTCTGGCAACTGCACTGTTAATGAATAAGGTCGGTGGCGTATGTTTGCCGGTATAGGTTAACGCCGAAGCCTGCTGCCATAAAGCCGGGTTGTCTTTTTTACCATAACCAAACCAATTAGTGGCGGCAGAGATGGAGCGGCTGTCGTCTCCTTCTCCCGACTCAGGATGTACGAATGAAAGTATACCATCTATATCAATCACCGCGTTGATCGTACTACTGCCTTCCATTTTACAGGCTGTGTCTTTAAACAACGGATTATTTACTGTAGCACCAAGAAATGCAGCCAGCTCGCCACCGGCAGAAAAACCAGCCACCACGATCCTCGTTGTGTCGATATTATAATCTTTCGCGTGCGCATGCACCCATTTAACCGCGCTTTTAAGATCCAATACGGCTGCAGGATATAATGCCTCGGTAGATAACCTGTATTCGGGTGTAAAACATACATACCCTTTATCGGCCAGTTGCTGAGCCAGGGGATAATGTTGCGCGCGTGAACCGGTACGCCATCCACCGCCGTGAATCATCAATACCGCTGTACGTAATTTCTTTGTTTTTTGTTTGGGATAAAACGCGTCCAGCATCAATGGGCGGTTGCCGGTATTACAATAGGCAATATCCCGCTTTTCAACAACTCCGGGGAAGTTGAATGTAGTAACCATCTGGATATCCGGATGCGTTTTTTTTGTAGAAATAAATGCTTTGTAATTTGTATAGGATGTGTCCGGTTGTCCCGTTATCCCTGCTGTAGATTGCGCGTTCGCCGTAAATGATGAATAGAAATAAAGCAGGATGATGGCCGTCGCTTTGCTGAAGTAGTTATGGCCAGGAAATTTCTTTGTAGATCCTATTGTTCTTTTCGTATTCATCTTTATTTATTTTTTCCAATAATAATCCTATCAGCAAGATCCGGTAGCAGGGCCCGGATATCCTCCAATACCAGTTCCGCCATTCGTCTTGCGCCGTATTCGTTAAAATGTGTATTGTCCTTCAGGCCCGCGGGATAGTTTGGATGTTCCAGCGAATCCAATTGCATAAACAGCATTCCTGCTGAACCCGGTCCCATTTTCTGTAATAATTGCCGGCTCTTCTTATCAAGATCAATAACCGGTGTATGGGTAGCAGCGCCGACTTCCAACACCGCGGCACTGTACTCCTTATGTGTTTCTTCAATATTACCCTGTTTGTCAAACCGCATTCTTGTTACCGGTGTAATGAGAACGGGGATCCCTTTTTTTGCCCTTGTCTCTGTGATGAACTTTGCCAGGTTTAGTTTATAATCATTTACCGGCGTATAACGATCTTTGTATTTTTCTTCTTTTGCTTCGTCGTTATGCCCAAACTGCATGAGTACATAATCACCTTCCTGTATGCTGTCGGCAACAGGCTGCCAGCGGCCTTCGGCGATAAAAGTCCGGGTACTTCTTCCACCCCTGGCGCGGTTATCCGTTGAAACAGTGGAATCGAAAAAACCGGCAAAAGGCATTCCCCAGCCAGTAATGGGCGCACGGGAAGGCTCATAGGTACACATGGTTGAATCACCGATCATCCAGATTTTGATTTTCTTTTTTTGAACACTTGTAAATGATACAACAATCAATGCCAGTGATAAAATGATATAGCTATACCTGTTTTTCATATATAAGATACCGTGATCAGCATTTATTCTTTATACGAATGTGTCATTTTTTAGCGACCGTAAGAATTCTTTCCGACAGCCCGGGTATTAGGGTTCTTATTTCACCTAATACGATCTCCGCCATTTTTCTCGCTCCCAGTTCATTAAAATGTGTATCATCTGTTTTACCTGCTGGATAATTCGGGTGTTCTCCCTCCGCCAGGTGGTTAAATAAATATTTAGAATTTTCAGGCCCTAACTGTTGTAATAGCGCTTTACTTTTTTCAGATAACTCAATCAGTATTGTATTACTTTCTTTTGCCACATCTCTTACCAGTTGCGCGTATACCGCATGTGTTTCTACAATATGGCCTGTACTGTCAAACTTCCGGCGCGCTACAGGAGTCAGCAATACGGGTATTCCTTTTTTTGACCGTGTATCGTTTATATATTTCAACAGATTGTTCCTGAAATCTTTTTCAGGAACATAACTTGCTTTGCTGGGCACTTCATCATTATGTGCAAACTGTATAAAAACATAGTCGCCCTCCTGCATCTCTTCCATTACTGGCGCCCATCTTTTTTCTTCAAGAAAGGTACGGGTACTGCGTCCGTTCATAGCGCGGTTATCCACCGTAACGGTAGAGTCCCAGAAATACACGAAGGGCATACCCCAGCCGGTTTCAGGATAGGCTGTTTTGGCTTTGACCGACATCGTCGAGTCGCCGATCATCCAGATACGGATCTTTTTTTTCGGCGCAGCGCTAAATGCCATGATGATGCAAGGCAGTACTAAAAATAACCAGCGTTTCATATTTCTCATTTTACCAAACTGTTCAGGTACACTTCTATGTTTGTATAGTGTTTATGTAGTTTATGGCCGGCCGCATCTGTCGCGTCTCCGGCATTCAAGCCATGTTCTTTTTCCCATTGATCGGGTATTCCATCTTTATCATTATCCACCCAGGTGAATAGTTGCCGAAGCGTGGGCCATGCATTTACCGTTAGCTCATATGCCGTACCATGCGGATAACCGCCCTGCACATCCACGAACCTGCCGGTCCTGTTTTTTACTTCATTAATAATACGCTGGTCCATCGTATCTCTTACAGGCAAAGAAGCGCCAACATTTTTTAATACATTTTCAAATGATTTTTGAGCTGATTGATCGGCTATCGATTCCGTAGCAAACGCTTTATCAACGACCGCTTCTTTTTTATCCGCATCTGTACCTCCGCCCATATGTATACCCAACCAGTTATTGGCCGATACGTCTGGCGCTTCATCTACAAAATTGCCGGACACATAATATTTACCAAATCCAATAAAAGGTTTTTCCTGTTTTGACGGATTTACGATACGGTATTTAACGCTCTTGCTTGTGTTAGGCCCATATTTATAATAGTTGTTCACGATATTATATACCCCGCCTTCACCTCCATACACATTATTACCCCCCCAGTTATAGATCACATTATTCCGGAAATCGACGAATTCATCTTTTGCACCCAGTCTTGCTCCGTTGAATCGCGGATTGCGGCTATTACAATGCGCAAACAGATTATGGTGTGCTGATAAATGGCTACCACCCCATATGCCTCCATAACCATGGTGTTCATAATCCTTATCCCCGGTTTCGAAGTGATAAGAATAGTTGAGCGGTTCGGTAATGAGATTCCACTGAAGCGTTGTACTGTCTCCACCGTACACTGAAAACGCTTCGTCTGTGCTCCAGGTCATGGTGCAATGATCGATGATAATATTTTTTCTTCGATTGCCTCCAAACGCATCATCGGCGCCGTTGCCATCTACCATGCCGCCACGCTGGTATTTATCGCCCATGCGAAAACGCAGGTAACGTACGATAATATTATCCCCTGCCAGTGTTACCGGTTGATCTGCGATACAAATCCCCTCTCCGGGTGAGCTTTGCCCCGCTATCGTTACATCTTTAAGAATACTGAGTTTTGACTCGAGGTGTATGGTGCCCGCTACCGCGAAAACAATTATCCGCGGCCCCTTCGCTTCTACCGCTTCGCGAAAACTACCCGGCCCTTTATCATTTAGATTTGTAATCACCCATACTTTACCACCACGGCCACCTGTTGTGTATTTTCCAAAACCTTCGGCTCCGGGAAACGCGATAGGTTCCCCGCTATCCGTCTTTACGGCCTGCTTCTGTCCCTGGCAGGCTAGCAGGGTGGAAATTAAAACAGTCGCTACTATCAGTCTTTTCATCACATTGGTTAATTTAAAAGATGAGCCCTTAACATATATAAGGCTGCTTATCTGGAAGCAGCCTTATACACTTTTATAGAAATTTCTTATTCAAGATCGATACTATTTCCGGATTAAAAGATTTGCCAACATTATTAAACTTTTAAACCTCCTGACACTTTAATAACCCGGGTTCTGTGCCAGGCGTCCCTGGTAAGAAGCAATTGTTGCCTGGTCGAATGGTAACAGTTCGCTTTTACCTGGTACAAAGAAGGAAGCAAATCCCTGCCACAATGGTTTGCCATCTATCGCACTGGCGGTAGTGAGATGCTGACCCCAGTCTGTTCTTGTCCATCCTGTTGCAGGCGATGGTATTTGTGTGGGCCTGTTGAAGGGTTGTGCTGTTAATGCAGTATTCGTTCCCGCATAATATTGTATTTCTTCTCCATTGTTTTTCCAATAGATGTATTGTGGCGCATTATCATATGGCGCTATGCGATCACGGATCTGCTGTATCTTGGTCCTGGCCTCAGCGATCTTGACGGATAATAAATTCCAGCGCAGCAGATCGAATTTACGAATGCCTTCATGTCCAAATTCAAGCAGCCGTTCATTTACGATCGCATCGAAAAAGCCTGCTTTGCCAGTTGGAGTCACACCAATCAGGCCGGTATTATTGCGGTATGCTCTTTTGCGGACCTCCTCGAACGCTGTGATCGCTTCAGGAGTGGGGCCGTTATTTATTTCATTTACCGCTTCCGCATACATCAGCAATACATCGCTGAAACGGATCACCGCCCAGTTATAACCAACGTTGAGTACAGTACCGGGTAGTAATGGCACCCGCCAGTCGCGACGATATTTTCCTGTATTCAATTCTCCCAGGCGACGCTGGCTTTTTAAATTATTAGCCCCATTCACCGCATAGTGCGTGATGGTCACATCCCTGCGTGTATCTACCGAATCGAATGAATAATAATAGTTAGGCAGGATCTGTATTCCACCGCCACCTGCTCCATAGCGGGACGCGTTGTTCAGGTTAGGTCCGTCATAATTTCCCATGCGGCTATCACTGTTACTATTACCTCCACCAGCGCCAATTTCAAAAATGATCTCCCCCTGCGGGTCATAGATAAAAGAAGTGAGATTTCTCCATACCGTTTCAAAATTCGGATTCAATGTATGCTGGGTCCTGTTATCCATGAGATCTTTACACTCATCCCTTGCTATCGTATAATATTTCAGGTAGTCTGCCGGCCTGGTCATTGTGCCCAATGCCGGACCTGCACCTCTTAATGAATAACCACCCCTGAACAAAGCGATCCTTGCACGTAATGCTTTGGCAGCGCCTTTAGTGATGCGTTCGTTCCTGGCCACTTCTGTTCTCCAGGGCAGCAGGTCTTTTGCAACAGCCAGGTCAGCAAGTATCTTATCGTAGGTTGAATCACGATCAGCTCTTGGAATGAACAAGTCAGGCAATTTATATGCAGGAACCATTGACGCAGGCACATCACCCCAGTTGCGGATCAGTTCAAAATAAAACTGCGCGCGCAAGGTCAGCGCTTCCGCATATAAACGGCGGAGGTCTTTTTTCTCCGTTTCTGTTCCATTGGTATACTGTGGCATGCCCGGGATCTGTTCAATACACAGGTTCGCTTTTTCAACACCCCTGTATAATTGACGAAAAGGATTGCCGATCTCAGAGTTGGTGAGCAGCAACTGGTAACGGCCTACCCCTCTTCTTCCGTTGTCAATATTTCCGCTTACAATCCCTTCATCAGAATCATAGGGATAATACATACTGATACGGATCCCATATCCATTATCACCCTGTAGTTCATCGTATACACCGATCAGCGCATTCGTGGCATTGGAAACATCTGAAAACGCCTGCGGGATACTGTATTGCGATACAGGCTGAACCTCCGTATATTTTTTACAACCTATTGTGAATAGCAGGGAAGACAGTAAGACCGTGCCGGCTATTCGTTGAACAATTTTATTTTTCATACATCAATCTTTTTGTAGTTGTTAGAAAGAAACGTTTACACCAAATACCCATGTTCTTGACCGGGGATAAGCCGCAAAGTCGACACCGGGTGTGAGCGGATCCGATCTTCTTGCCGTTACATCGGGATCATATCCTGAATAACCGGTAATAGTCGCCAGGTTGTTTACCGTAGCATATACCTTAAAGTTAGAGATCTTCGCTTTGCTCAGGATGCTTCTTGGCAGGTTATAAGCAAAGGTCAGGTTGTTCAGACGAAGGTATGAGCCGTCTTCAATCGCCCATGAATGCAACCACCAGCGTTGTACTCTTACCGGTGACCAGATCTTCGCATTCTCATTCAATTTAGCCAATGCAGCAGGGTCTCTTACAATATTTCCCTGGGCATCGATATTGGTCCAACGGTCTTTCATGATGTTCAGCATGTTCAGGTTGGGGAATGATCCATCGGTCCATTCCAGTTTGTTGGCATTGTAGATATCATTGCCATATACAAAGTTTACGAACAGGCTTAGTTCAAAATTCTTGTAGGTAAAATTGTTGTACCAGCCACCGGTGAAATCAGGATTGGCATTACCAATCACCTGTCTGTCGCCATCGGCAGTGATCACACCATCACCATTCAAGTCTTTCCATTTCAACATGCCGGGTTGCGGTACACCATATACCCCATTGGCGGCGATACCGGTTTTAAGTGTATAGGCCTGTGTGGTAGTATTATAATCAAAATCACTTACGCCATAAAACCCATCGGTCACAAAACCATACATGAGACCCGCAGGCTGCCCTACTTTCACGAGGTAATCATCCACACCATCAGAGCCCTGCCAGCCCGAGTTACGGGTGATCTGGTCTACACCACCCAGGTTTTCCACCCTATTACGGTTAAAGGATATATTAAAATTACTGTTCCAGCTAAAATCTCCTTTCTGTACAGGAGTAGCGCTAACCTGGAACTCAACACCACGGTTGGAAGCAGAGCCGATATTCTGGATCTGATTAGGATACCCTGTTGTTGATGGTATTTGTACTGAAAGCAAGAGATCTTTTGCTGTGTTCTTATAAACATCAACCGTGAACTGCACTTTATTATTGAATAAAGAAAGATCAAGTCCAAGATTCTGCGTTGTATTCTTTTCCCATTTCAGGTTAGGATTGGCCAAAGCGATGGGTGCAAAACCTGGCAGGATCGAATGGTTCAACGCGTACTGTCCTGTTACACCATATAACTGCAGGTATAATAAATTATCGATCCGGTTATTACCCACGGCTCCGAAACCAAAACGAACCTTCGCGTCATTGATCCAGCTGATATTGTTCATGAATTTTTCTTTGCTGAATCTCCAGGCTACAGACCCTGAAGGAAATACCAGGCTACCATTTATAGGACTAAACTTTGAAGAACGGTCGGAGCGCAAATTGAAACTCGCCAGGTATTTATCATCATACGCATAGGTTACACGTCCAAACAAAGAGAAGATCCGGGCCGCAGGTTGCTCAAATGATGTAGGCAATGGCTGCGAGGAACCACTTGGCGCTGAACCAAGACCCATATTAGCCAGCGCTTTTTGCGGGCTGATATCAGCAGGGAAATAACGGGTTTCTATCGCATTTTGTTTTGAACGGAAATCAACCACTTCCTGTCCTACCAGTACGCTGATATCATGGTGCTGGTTAAAATTGTTGAGCGTATACTGTAATGTATTGGAATTAGTGATCTGGTAATTATTCTGTTCGCCTATAGAAGCAGTCGGCAATGAGGCGAAGTTGCGGGCCGTAGGCGTGATCTTGCTATAGAACAAATCGGTTCTTACAAAGGTATTATCATAACCAAATGTGGAACGGAATACCAGGTTTTTAATAATATTATAATTCACATAACCGGTGAAATAGCTGGCCCTGGTAGCCTGTCTCCTGTACTCCGCTTTTGTAAGTAATACCGGATTGGTAGCACCACTTGAAGCAAGAAAATAAGCTTCATCAAAATCATCGATACCACCTGTAGGAGTAGGTAACTCAAAGGGGCGGTAATTGATCGTATGCCGCAGGCGGTTAGTTGCTCTTGTACCACTGTTGGTAGTACCGGCGCCACGGATCTTCTGATCAAGATAGCGGGTAGTAAATCCTATTTTAAATTTATCATTGATCTTATGATCGAGTTTGAAGTTGACGAGATTGCGATCAAAACCTGATTCAATCAATTGTCCATCTTCCCGATTGGCTGTTACGCTCAGGTTGAATGTAGTACTCTGGTTGCCACCGCTCACAGACACATTATGATTCTGGTATTTGGCATTGTTGCCAAATACTTCTTCCTGCCAGTTAATGGGGCTAAAATTTTTATATACATTCAATGTATCCCAGGTAGTACCATATGATTGTACAAAGCTGGTGCTATCCGCGGTATTGCCGCGACTACGTTCGTACTGCCATACTACAAAATCATAAGGGCTCAGCACATCCATTGTTTGAGGTAACTGGCGAAAACCAAAACTACCGTTGTAGCTTACATTGGTCTTGCCAGGACGACCGGTCTTGGTGGTAATAATAAATACACCATTCGCCGCTCTCGCGCCATAGATAGCTGTAGTTGACGCATCTTTCAATACATCGATAGACGCGATATCCTGAGGAGATAAAACAGAAAGGGCGTTTTCTACCTGAACACCATCTACAATATATAAAGGAGAATTATCCTGGGTGATAGAACCGCCGCCCCTTACGCGAATGATGACATCCGCACCGGGTCCGCCTTCGGAGGCAATGGCCTGTACGCCGGCAAGACGACCCTGAATGGCTTCGGCCACATTGCTGAGCGGGTTATCTCTTAATTGTTTGGCCGGCAGTGATGATACAGCACCGGTAAGGTCACGACGGCGAACCGTAGAATAACCCACCACCACCACATCATCCAGGTCTTTTACCTGTTGCAATAATTCGATGTCGATGGAAGTACGAGCACCGGTAACCGCCTCACTTGCGAGAAAGCCGGTATAACTAAACACCAATACGGCGGCATCGCCTGTAACAGTGATCCTGTAGCGGCCCGCGGCATCGGTACGTGTATTGGTTTTGGTTCCTTTTACAGTCACTGTCACATCGGCCAGGGGTTGTTTGTTTTCCGATGAGGTGACCACACCGCTTACTTCCTTACCCTGCGCATACAATTGGGTAACGGAAAGCGAGAGTGTGATTAGAAACAGGAACACCAGCCCTGCTTTTGATAAAATACTTTTCATAAACAGCTCTTTTCTTTTAATGAAAGCTTAGTTACAGTTATAAAATCTCCGCGAGGCCATTTGACCCGGCGGAATGATCAGCCGCAATGGAAAACCATCAGGCTGTTATCACCTGTACAAAAGAAATTGATTGGGGAAAAACGGGATGGAGCTGGGTTACTATATCCTGGCCGACCGATCGACAGGTAGCAACCAATAGCAGATGAGCAGATAAACAGTTCATTTCCGGCAAGCAATTTTCTTTGAAGGCAATTTGCCGGCAGGATCTAAGGCAGGACCCTGCTAGCAGGAACAAGTCTACATATAAGTTCCCTGCTACCGAAGGGAATCGCCCTCTTTTTTTACGCAATCGTTCCCGGTATCGATCCCACGAGCCTGTAATACAATTTGTTACACATCCTGTTCTGTCCTGATCCCGGTTTTTTACAGGTATGAAAGACCCTGATGTAACCGATTGTAGAACCAGTGTTTGCTATTCATCTTTTAAAGATTCAATTTGTGTTTTGATTGATGGTAATGGATAAACAGGTGAACGCTTTTTAACTACCAGCTCAATTTTGAATAATCACCGGATTAACCCGAAAGAAAAGTCATTAGAAAAAGGGCGGCAACAAAAGCAGGTGGCCATTTTATCTTATGGCTGTTATTAAAATGCCGCATAGCTACTGCCCGATCTTTAACCTTTTCTGCCCGCTAAAAATCGTTACTTTAGCCTCATCACCCGATCTCATTTATCCTTAACAAAAGCTATGCGATTTGAAGCCGTCACTATAAAAGATATTGCCAAAGCCCTCGGTCTTTCCACATCTACCGTGAGCCGGGCCCTGCGGGATAGCTACGAGATCAGTCCCGAAACCAAGAAGCTGGTACTCGATTATGCCGCCCGCATCAATTATCATCCCAATCCCATCGCCCTTGGATTAAAAGAAAGGAGGACCCGCTCTATCGGGATCATCGTATCAGAGATCGCCAATAGCTTTTTTTCCCAGACCATCGATGGTGTGGAATCGGTGGCTTATACCAATGAATATAATGTGATCATTTCCCAAACCCGGGAATCCTATGCACGGGAGATCATCAATCTCAATTATCTCACGAGCCGCTCTATCGATGGGTTGATCGTGAGCGTGTCTTCTGAAACCAAGGATTTTACCATCTTACGGGAACTGCATGATCGCGGTATGCCGATCGTATTTTTTGATCGTATCGTAGATGAGATCAATACACATAAGGTGGTGGTGGATAATTACCGGGGCGCTTATGATGCTACCGTGCATCTTATACAGGCCGGTTACCGGCAGATCGCCGCTGTGGCCAATAGTGAGATCCTGAGCATTTCGAAGGACCGGCTGGCGGGATACCGGGCGGCCCTGGCCGATCATGGCATTCCTCCAAAAGAACATTTTATTAAATACTGTCCGCATGGGGGGCTGGTACTTGCAGAGGTAGAACAGGTAGTGAGTGAATTGCTGGGGAATAAGACCCCGCCTGACGCGATCCTTTCGTTATCCGATAAGGTGACCACGGGTTGTCTGCGGGTATTGAAATCTAAAAAAATCCCGGTGCCCGCGGAAATGGGATTGATCGGTTTTTCCAATTCCGATCTGACCGAGTTGGTGGATCCCGCGTTATCGATCATCAAACAACCGGCGTTTGAGATGGGTGAAATCGCTACTACTCTTTTATTGCAATTGATCGAAAGTAAAAGACCGGTGAAGGATTTTGAGACGAAAATGCTGGCGCCACAGGTGATCATACGGGATTCGACGAGGAATAAGCTTGTGGTTTCTAAGGAACTAAACTAATTATTTCGCTTTCTGTCAGCCCAGGGATGGGAATATAATCTTGCTCAAAACACGGGATTTAGTACAGGTGGGTTATATTTGCAGCCCTGCTTTTAGGGCAGTTGGTCTCGTAGTTCAATGGATAGAATAGAAGTTTCCTAAACTTTTGATACAGGTTCGATTCCTGTCGAGACTACATTGTTGCAAGTGCTCCATTTTGAATGTGTTACATTTTCCCACTTTCCTTCAATTTTAATTAATGGGTTGGTTATTAATAAACTAAGTGGTTCGAGGATTGCTTAGGCTTGAATGGATTAGCGTCCTAAAATCATAGTTCTCATAAACCGGGAGTTCAAAAACCGGAAGCAAACCAGGCGGTATTAATGGGGTATCCACTTCTACTTGCATACATTTATGCCCTGCTAATTTTGCCAGCCCTGTTGCTTCCAGGTTTATATACTTATTAATGACAGCCGAATGAGATTGCTTTGAATGTTGCTGGAGGTAATGCAGCAATCCATTTTCAATAGCCTGCTTATCATTAGCTAAGAATCCTTCAAAAATTTCCACTGCGGCGGCATGAGGCTTAAATACACCTTTTTTACTCCACTTTTTTTGAGTCCTTCAATATGAACAGCCAGTGATGCAGTATCACCAAACCAAAATGATTGAATTGCTTTCCCAAAATGCAGATTGAATGCATCTCCATGTGGAGACTGATGATAACGCATGTATCTCTCAATTAGAGCATGATTATCGCTAAGCAAGGGATAAATAAAGGAGTCCATCACCCCAAACAGGTCGCCCTGCTCGTTTTCATACCGGTAAGTTTCAGCAATTGCCGCTTTGTAAAAACATTGTTTTGCTTTTTCATAGTCATGCTGCACGCAGGTATAATAAACGTCGTCTCCCTGGTTTAATAATTTAAAACTGGCGGTATAATAATTTCTCTCTGCGGGTATTTTCATTTTTCCCAGCAAAAATATTTCGTCCTTTCTGTTACCTTCAAAAAGTTCGGACAAAGAAATAGTATGCATACTGCATGTTTCTTTTATTACTGTTATATCATTCATCATCCCCTCTTACGCAAGGAGGCAGGAACTGCATATTGGCAAAATCAACTTTTTCTTTCTTCAACAAAATATTGAAAGTATAATTTTCGCTGGCATTGCCATCACGATTGTTTATACAGAGCATGGCGGCACTATAAGGCCCGATGCTAAAACCGATATGCCATAATTTGGTAGTGGGTAATGGGAAGGTATATACATTTTGTTCTACCTTTTTCGCAACTATTTTTTTGGGGTACTTCCGTATCGTATCATCCGGGAACGTGGTGAAATAAACCACCAGTTTATCTGTAGCGGTTATTTCATTTTTTAAATGAGTGGGCAAAAATAATTTTACTTCTACTTCGGCATCATTCGTTGTCTGTCCAAAAGAATCACAAGAATAAATGATCATCAATATAAGGCCAAAGATTCTTATCATGGGGTTGTTTTTCTGGCGAAGATAACGGCCAAACAAATCAGGTACAAATGGGTACTTGAAATAATCCGTAAGACTTCATTATTAGGTTTAGGATTTGCAGTAAGATAATATTGCGAGAGACCCGCCCCATACTCACGTCCTGTTTTTTTATGCAGCCTGCAGCAAAAGAATCCCTGACAACGGGATGTATCACCAACTTATTCTCTAATCAATAAAATACTCTGCAAAAAAGTTGAAGTCTTTTTTACTGAGAAAAAAAAACTGGAAAGTTGAGTTTAAAAAATTGTATTATTGAAGTGTCTTTGCGTAAGTAAATTGTGACAATTCCTGAATGTTTTACCTTTTTTTGGTAATGGATTGGTTTTCAGAAAATAAAATAATCCTGTCTAGGCTACCAATGTCCGTTTTGAGAGGAAATGGTGTAAACTGAAACTTTTATCACTCATATATAATAATATCTCGCTTATTTATTCTGAATCAAAGAATGATTATTTGAATTTTGCTTTAAGCGCCGAAGCTAAGAAAATATGGTGGCAAGTAGATACCGATTTTAATTTATATATAGATTTATAATTTACCTTTAAATTCAAATGCGTCATAACAGTATGTGAAGCCAATTTGACCCTTTTTGATTATCCAGGCAGTATATATTTATAAGTTACCTTGAACTTTTGAGGAGAGTGCTAACTTTTAACTTACTGAATAAAAACGAGTTTTAAAATATCAAAAGACAAACATGAGTTGGGACATAGTTTTATTTAATTCCAGGCAAAAAATTGAATCACCAGAAAAAGTTGATGAAACACAATTAGAACCAACAGACTTCTGCTCTGGTTTTGAAAATCACTTTGCTGAAATCGTAAAAGGCGGCAACCACTGTGAGATTAAAGGAAAGGACTTTACCATTGATTATTTCATAGACAATGAGCCTGTGACTAATAAAATGTTGAGCTTATATGGAGAATACGGACTTTTTGAATTGGTAATTTTAGCGAGGAAGTATCACTGGCAAATCTTTGACACTGGACTTGGGCAGATGATTGATCTGGAAAATCCAAGCATCAATGGCTATGAAAATTTTCAACGTTATCTCAAACATGTATTAAAACAGGCGGAATAAAGTGAAAGTCACTTTGTAAAATTAATGGCGACACAAGAGAATTTAGAAACTCACCAGTAGCTATTTTTTAATATTTGGTTCATAAGCGTGGTAATACAATTAATGCGCATTTTTATAGCCTAACGCAAAGTATATAAAGCATCAGTCTACACTAAAATAAATCATCGCTGTAAATGGAGCTATATCTTTCAATGAGCCAACCAGTGTCGCTCGATAAAACTTATAATAGATGTAGTCAAAAATCTTAATCATATGGAACACCTTATTGCGACTGGTTTTGACTAAACAGCTTTTCAAATTACTCCAGGAAACAGGCAATTTTGTGTCCGTCATTTTCGGGCCGCCTCAGGTCCCGGCGTCTTTACTGGTTTCCCTCAACGATAGATCTTCTTTTGATTCTTATCGGAATAACACTCCCAAGACAAATCCAGCACAGTATAATTAGACTAGAAAAGCGGAGGGGCTTACATCTAATTTACTACATTTTCTTAACGGCGAAATATAATATCAAGCCAAAGAATACAGATGTACTCAAAATCACATATGCTATTTGTAAAAATCGGCTATTCGTCCGGTATTTATCAGATTCTAAATTCCAACGATTGTGAATTGCATCAATACTAAATTTAGTTATCCATATGTAGCGAATGTAGTTTAGAATGACTAAACTAATAAACAAAACAACTGCTATCAATTTTGAAAAACTAGGCTCTTGCTCTTTTGTTAGTACATTATACAGTATAATTCCAGAGCAAATATTTGAGGTTTGAAGAAATGAAATAACAGAACTTGCCAAAAATTCAGGGCTACTGTCGCCCCCTCTTTTATAAGCTTTATAAATCCAAAAGCATAAATAGTCAAAAAAAATGAGCATCGTGCAACGATTTAAATTGAGACTTTAAAGTATTAGTTTAAATTTATGAGTTATCAGTCTAAAACAATACTTCATTACCAGCTAGGCCGCCAATGACCTAAAGCAGATTCCACCCTATCGAGCCAATTGACCACATTATTATATGTTTTTATTGTACCGTTAGTTGCATCCCCTAAGTGTTCGCCAATACTTTTGCCGGTTGTATGTTGAATTATAGTATTGGATAAATAGTATAATCCGCCTATGATCCAGCCAACACCTGGCACAAATGCAGCTCCCCCCATCACCATGTCAGTACTATTTTTCCAAGTGACACCGTTCTGCATCATATCTGCTCCTGTCACTAAGACACCAGCAAAATTAAGAATATTACCCAATGCTCCAACGGTTATACCTTTAACTATTGTATAGTTACCAATTGCAATGATTTCGTATTTGCTTCCGGTGATCAGTTTAGCTATTGCCTGCGCTCCATTTACTCCTTCCTTAGTCAAATCAATAGATAGCCCCAAAGCACCAAAAGCAACTGAAGTATTATCCAGAACTTTCTGAGTTTGAGCGTCCTTTTTCTTCTTCTTTTCGGGATCTTCTTCTTGATCATCGCTATTTGCGTCTGATCGAATATTCATTTGAAACCATTTCAGTTTATCCTGAAAAGCTGCAGACATCTCATCATATTTTTCACCTTGCTTAATTAAGCTTTCAAGATTTGTTTCTTCGTCGGTTTTCCTTTCACTGCCTTGTTCAATCGGAGCCATTCCTTCAGGATCTATAAATCTCAAAGGATTATCAAAAGCATAAGTGTATGGACTCCATCTTCTCATCTTTTCTGTAAGCGGGTCAACGGTCATCCATCGCCCTATTTGATTATCATATGACCTCGCCCCATAATCCAGCCATTCCAATCCGCTTCCATCGCTAAACTCATTTCTTTGCTCTTCCTTACAGTTGTATTTGTATTTATATTTATTCTCAGCACCTCCAAACGCTAATGCCTTAGAACTTATCCCTGCCATCGTCAACCCAAATGGATAATAATGTGTCTCTTCTACAAGCGGCCCTCTCATATGTGTCACCTGTAGATTATCAAAGAACACGTCCACATCTGTGGCTTCATTACTGGTATAAATATATAAATAACCACTTTTTGCAACTGTTAAATCAGTGGGAGTATGGATCGTGGTCACTCCGCTGGTTCCCACCTGCTCAAAACCACTGTAGCCGCTGGCAATAATATTGCCACTGGCATCTTTGGCCACCTGAAACTGCTCATCCAGCAATATCCAACTGATATACGCTTTGGGTTTAGTGCCACTGGTAGTTTGGCTACTCATAAAATTAGTTAGTCCTGTATTCAAGCCGCTACCGCCTGCCTGCAATTGTCCCTGGGTTACTTTGCCACCACTTGCGCCGGCGACCCCGCCACTCAGCAGGCTTAACAGGTCCGTCAACACATTGGTAGGGTTATTGGTGGCCGAACTGTCACTCCAGCCACTGGCTACGCGTATATTGTAGCTATCACCTGCCATCACCTTTAGCACGATATGCGGACCTATTTTCTGAGTGCCACCGGTATTTTTTAGCTGCGCCACTTTGGTACTGCCGGCATACAGGGGTCGCTGAACCAGGATGGTTTGGGGGATTGCGTGTTGTTCAGATTGCCGTAATAACCGCTTTCGTTAGTGATGGTGGCAGGCTCCATCGTGGCCGCGGGGTAGGCGTCGCTTTGCTGTTCCTCTGTCAACATCATTCGCGTATTGCCCAGGTGATCTTTAAGCATGTAATCAAACTGGAACGTATTATCGGAGGGGCGGAACCGCATCCTCCCTTCCTCATGCCCGATAAACTGCAAGGTATCGTTTTGATACACCGCTCCGCCAATGTATAAGGTGGTGGTGGCTTTAGCGGGACTCACTGTATTGTCTACAGTTACCTTCTTTAGTTTATTGCCCGCCGCGTCATAGGTATAAGTGATCGTGCCCTTACCGGTGACGGTGATCACTGATGGCAGGTTCAGGTGATTATAAGTAATACTGCTAATAGCTTTGTTATTATCCAGGTTCAGGTTTCCATTGACATCATAAGAATAATCAGTGATCACGTCGAAGGAACCCTGTGGGCTTGCCGGTAGTAATGCCGACTTGGCTGTATTTTGAGGATGTGTCACACTGGTCTTAAAATCTCCCAGTTTTGTCAATGGATCATTATTAAAATCGGTTACGCTTTTTAGTTTATTACTACCGGTAATATAGGTATACCGCATGTTGTCGAGTTGGGAGGAGCTAATGGCATAGCAATTTGCTGATCGCTGGTTGATGTATAGTATCATACATCGGGGTCGGCTACAAACATATAGTAAAGTAGAAGGCGTTTATTCGCCAGACCCGCGATGGGGCCTCTTCTGTTTATTGAAGAAGTGCACCCTGCAATGACTAAAAACATCTTCTAAAGACGGCCCTCATTTAAAATTGTAACCAAACTATTTTAAACTACTAATAATCCTTGCTAACTCCTCTTTCAATCGTGTAGGTACTTTGCCGTTAATCCGTATCAATTCCTTCATAAAAGAATAACTGTTGCTCGGAATACTCATTTTCTTACCCACGGTATCAATTAAATTATAAAATTCACTATCTATCTCAATACCATATTCATACATCTGAGTTATGATTGTGTCAAAACACAATCCAAGCTCTTGATGATCCAAAAAATCTTTGGCGACCTTTAAGTCCTGTTCCTCAAGCCCCAACACTTTCGCACTATTCATTAACTCCAGTAATACATTTTTTATAGTTGACATATTAAACAGTTATTTAATAGGGAATGCAGTTATGATATCTGTATGAGTTGTAATAACTTTAATTCTTGTGCCTTCATAGCTTCCTTCTATCACAAATCTGACAGGCTGTCCACTTTTAGTAAACATAGCTCCCGCTTTTCCTGTTTGTTGTATCCACTGATTATTCACTGCAACATCTGAAACAGCTTGCATGATTTTCGAATTACTCCAGGAAACAGGAAACATACTTTTTGACCCCGTTATACCATTGAAAAAACTCTTTAAACTTCCAAACCAAGCATGCCCACCTCCAGTAGCATCACCTGCAAGTATATGCGTTGTTCTTTCTGAACTTGCCAAGTTAATATACTTTGCTCTACTTGCTGCGCGCCCACTCCACCAACTTGCTATTTTCCCAAATAATAATTTTCCCAATTTTGCGCCTCCTAAAGCAATCATAGCTTCATCAACAGCGCCCATCCCAACACCACGAGGATGCCAAACCTCATAGCCTTTACTCTCATATTCACTTTCAGCTTCGCCTTTTTCCCTTTTAACCCTTAACCCATTGTCAATTTGTACAATATCAAATGGGTCATTTGTTTTAGTGACATGAACCCGTTTATTCTTTGTATCAACGTATATGTAATCGGCTATATACTGAGGCAGATTACCTCTATTCCGAATATTGTCATTTTCCCCTGTATTACTTTCTTCAAATCCTTTGAATCCTTTTCTATCAATAACATCAGCATTAAGCATTCCGTCAGGATCAATATAGCGCATAGGGTTATTGTAAGCATAGGCATAAGGGGTCCATTTTCTACTAACTTCGGAAAGCATATCAGAGACGTGCCACCTTCCTATTTGATTATCATACATCCTGGCTCCATAATCCAGCCAGTCCAACCCACTTCCATCACTGAACTCCTTCCGCTGCTCTTCCTTGCCATTATACTTGTATTTATTTTCAGTACCTCCGAACGCAAGTACTTTCGATGATATTCCTGCCATCACCAACCCAAATGGATAATAATGCGTTTCCTCCAAAATAGGCCCCCTCACATGCGTCACCTGCAAATTATCAAAGAACACGTCCACATCTGTGGCTTCATTACTGGTATAAATATACAAATAACCACTTTTGGCAACTGTTAGATTCGAAGGAGTATGAATCGTAGTTACTCCGGTGGATCCTACCTGCTGAAAACCACTGTAACCACTGGCGATGATATTACCGCTGGCATCTTTGGCAACCTGGAACTGCTCATCCAGCAATACCCAACTGATATAGGCTTTGGGTTTAGTGCCACTGGTAGTCTGTGCACTCATAAAATTAGCGAGCCCCGTATTCAGCCCACTGCCGACTGCCTGTAGCTGTGCCTGTGTTACTTTGCCTCCACTGGCTCCTGCAACTCCGCTGCTCAAAAGGTTTAAAAGGTCGGTCAATACATTGGTAGGACTATTGGTGGCCGAACTACCATTCCAACCACTGGCTACCCGTATATTGTAACTGTCACCCGCCATCACCTTCAACACAATATGAGGGCCTATTTTTTGGGTACCAGCAGTGTTTTTTAGCTGTGCCACTTTCGTACTGCCGGAATACAGCGGGTCACTGAACCAGGAAGGTTGGGGAGATTGAGTATTATTCAGGTTACCGTAATAACCGCTTTCGTTAGTGATTGTGGCAGGCTCCATCGTGGCCGCAGGGTAGGCATCGCTTTGCTGTTCTTCCGTTAATATCGCCCGTACATTGCCAAGATGATCTTTCAGCATATAATCAAACTGGAATGTATTGTCCGAGGGTCTGAATCGCATCCTTCCCTCCTCGTGTCCAATTAACTGCAACGTATCGTTTTGATATACCGCTCCGCCAATGTATAAGGTGGTGGTGGTTACAGATGGATTCACTGTATTATCTACGGTTACTTTCTTTAATTTATTACCTACCGCATCATAAGTATAAGTGATCGTGCCTTTACCTGTAACGGTGATGACCGAGGGCAGGTTCAGGTGATTATAGGTGATGCTGCTAATGGCTTTGTTATTATCCAGGTTTAGGTTTCCATTGACATCATAAGAATAGTCGGTAATCGCATCGAAGGAAGCCTGCGGACTTGCCAGTAATAATGCTGACTTGGCTGTATTTTGAGGATGCGTGGTATTGGTCTTAAAATCTCCCAGCTTTGTCAGCGCATCATTATTAAAATCAGTTATACTTTTTAGTCTGTTACTGCCGGCAATATAGGTATACCGCATATTATCTAGCTGCGAGGAAGTATTGAGCTTTAGGCCCCATTGCTGCATTTGTTTGATATTGCCGTTTGCATCGTATGCAGTG
This sequence comes from uncultured Terrimonas sp., assembly GCA_964528095.1. Classification (GTDB taxonomy): domain Bacteria; phylum Bacteroidota; class Bacteroidia; order Chitinophagales; family Chitinophagaceae; genus CAZGSG01. The sequence goes on along the minus strand of CAZGSG010000001.1, from coordinate 93,624 downwards.
TTCACATCTGTGCCATCGCCCATCTTCATACTAAAATCTACACCTGCTGTTTTATTAAATGCTCCGCTGGTGTACTGGTTAAAATCTGCTTTCAACAACCGATTGGCGGCATCATAACCAAAATCGTATTTCCGTTTCTCTCCATCTCCCCTGCTTTTCCAGACCATGCCACTGATATTGCCATTGTATTGGGGCGTAGTATAAGTTTGACTGCCGATAATACCGTTGTTTGCCTTATCATACCCCAGGTCAAAACCAAAATAGTTATTGTTATTGTCGTCTTTGGCGTATTCCCGGTTCATACCCAACATCCAGCCACGGATATTGTAGTCAAATTTTCCTGTCTCCAATCCTGCATTGCTATTATAAGCCGGGGCCAGTTTCTTTTTGGTTATATGACCGAGGGCATCGTATTCGTTCGCCACGATTTGTTTGGATACTCCATCCTTCCATACCCCACCGATATACTTAAAAGGGGCTTTATAAATATTGGTTATTCGTCCAAGTTCATCATAATAATAATTTGTTCGCACAAAATCATAGGTGGCTCCGGCTACCGGTAGATTCATTGAACTGTAGATTGTCTGAACAAGCATTTTACCCGAAAAATCATACTGCGTGGTAAGCACGTCTGCCCAGCCGGTAATGTTATGGTTGATCGTTTGTATTGGTCTTTGCTGATCATCGTAATAAATAATCCCATACAGCAAAATACCTGTTCCCAGTACCTTCGTCTTAGTACCCGTCACCAGCCCTTTGACCGCAAAGTTCTGCGTCATCGCCTGGGGATAGGGGTAGTTGCTATTATCAGGCGTCATTAGATGTCCATCGTAATCTGTGTTACGGGTAGAGGGGAACTGATTGCCGTTTGTCGACAACCAACTATAATCATCATAAAATGTCCTTGTCATCTCCTCCGTCGAATAAGAGCCTAGATTGGGATAAGCTGTGCTGCTATAAGCAGCAGTCAAATGAAAGGAAAGATTATTATAGTTCGTATTATCCGTCAATAGTCCTGTAGCCACCGGCCGGTTCAGTTCATCGTACTGCATGTACATCCATTGATGATCGGGGCTGGTGCGCATATTGGCATCCTGGCTCATCACCAGCCGGTCTCTTGCATCATAGACCATCCATACTTCTCCCGCGCCCGGTACTTTTTTGCGGATCATCCGGCCTCGTCCGTCATATTCATACCTAAAACATTGCTCGTTGTACAGGGTGTTTGTCAGCGACCAGCTTGCAGTCGCTAAGGTCTTTACTCCCTCAGGTTGGATCACTGCCCGGAGTTGGCCCAGATCATCATAGATATAATAGGTACACAACCAATTGCTATGATCTTTGCCGGTGCCATCATCGGCTGTTGCTGTCAATTGCACCTTTTTCAATACGACCAGGCCTTCTTTATCCTTGAACTCGATCACCTGCTTGCCCTGCTCATCCACCGTTACCTGTTTATACAGTTCTCCTGCGGCATAAGTGCTGGAACTGGCGTAAGTACCGAAGTCGTTCGTCACATCAGTCGTGTTCCAAATCCGCACAGCATCTATGGCCGTATTGGCCCAATACTTTGCTTTTACCGAACGGCGGTCTGCTTCAATAGGCTCCTCTGATGTGCCCACCCAACTATCGCCAGGAGCAAAACTTTCCAGCACCCGGTTCAACGGAGAAGTTTCAAAGTTGGTTTGTCCGTAGAAATATTTCTCACCCTGTCCCTTGATCGGGTTATTGGGGTTGGCATTATCATAAAACGCCGCCTGCTGCTGAAATGGGTTGAGCTTAAATAATCCATCGCTGATATGTGTATTACCGCCAGTATTATTAGCAGGGGATGCCAGGTATTTGTGTTGCTCCCTACCGAACTCATCATACAGAATGGTAGACACCAAATCTGTTGCTGTTCCTCCCGTTATCAGCGATCCTTGTTTGATCACCATTTGGATGGGCCTTCCAAGCCCATCCAAATATTGTGTAGCCTGCCGCACATCCCGGTTGCTTCTTAGCAATAGCATATTGGGATCAGTTTCCGGAGCCAATGCATCGTAGGTGCGGACATAGTTGATGGGTGCCGTGCCGCTGTAAGCTGTTGGTACCGATCGCTGCGCCTGCAGCGGTTGTATACTGATTGTCAGTGATCCGACAACAATACTTACCAGCCAAAAATTGAAAAAGAATTTTCTCATTGCAGATATGATTTTAATTGCCCGTGAGCAACGCTACTTTTTTTCTTTTGTACAACAGGAATTTATCTATGCCCAGTACCGGCAGGTACAGCGGATCACGGGTGTATTCGATCCGCTGCAACCGCACCTGCAAAGAGTCCGGTTGGCCCTGCGCACGCACGGCCGTACTGAGTTCATTCAACTGCACATTGATCGCATAGATGCTATCTTTTTGACCATTGCTCAACTGCAAGCTATCACGCATGCGCTGAGTAAGTTCCTGCGCCGCCGGATCAGGATTACCTGTCTGGGCATTTGCATGGTAGCCAGAGCAGATAAAAATCAATAACAAGAAAAAAAACTGTTTCATATATTTTACACTTTACATTTCAATAGGACATCCAAAGGGATTACGTTCAGTCCGGGTATAGGTTGAATAGGTGTTGTTGCTGAACTTATATGCATATACATGCACATATTTTTGTGTTGCCGGATCAAAATAACAATCGATCTCTACCTCTACACCTGTTTCACAAACACCCCCTACACATTTTTTGTTATTGCCCGAACAGTTGCCGCTGTTGCACACAGAAGGGAGCGGACATGCCGCAACATTATATCCATTAGATACCCAACGATACTGATTGTATGTACTACTACATGTTTCCAGGTCCCGCTCCTCTTTTTCCTGGTAACCGGTGTTCTCACTGCTTCCATTCACTACACAGCGCAGATTGCCCGTAGCTGTCCAGTTAGCTGGTTTGGGGCAAACACTACAGTTTTGATCCACCACTACCCAGCGAAGCTGGTTATAATCAGGACTGCAGGGGTTCATATCTTTCTGCTCTCTTTCGCGTTCCCCTGTGTTTACTCCACTCACTACTTTACAACGGATGGCAGTAGCTGTATTTTGCCAATCAGCAGGTGTAGGACAATTGCCACTCACGCCATCAGATACCCAGCGGGTTGTATTGTACGTGGCGCTGTACGGGTTGTTATCTTTTTCCTGGTGTTCCTGTATGTTGGAGAAATAACTACCGTTGGCTGGACAAGGTTGACAACGGGTAGTGCCCGTAGATTGCCAGAGCGCATTTATATTGACTACGCAATCCTCCGGCTGGCCTGCATAGTTGTAGCAAATCCTTTTTAGGACATTATTGTTCCAGTCTCTTACCAATACGAGCCTTCCAAAAGCATCGTATTCGTAAGACATTGTTTTATTATTGATGTCTGTTGTTGTTATAACACCTATAAGCGGTTTATAGGTGTAGGTGGTGACCCTTGCATTGGGTAAAGCCGTTCTGAAATTAGCGCTAAGTCCACCCGGTAATGCCAATAAAGAAGCATAAGTAGCATTTTCAATTTTAGCAAGAGGCACGGTTTTGTCTACGTTCCAGACCAACGAGACAGGGATATTGTTTTCTTCCGAATACTCCGTTATGTTTCCCTTGTTATCATAACTCGTTATGGTTACCCGTTTTTCTTCCGCAGCAGCTCCTTTTTTACTGTAGATATATTGCGGCATATAAGTAGGTGCCCCGGATACAGCACCGTAAACGGTTTTTGTTCTTGTTAATAACGTGGCACCATTGTATTGTTCAGTAATGACAGGTGTGCCGGTATTATGCACACCCGTCATATACCCATCTACGGTCCCATTGATCAGGTTGTCCTGCGGGTAAAAATATTTTGTAATCAAATTTTCACTTTTACTGTTTGTCGCCGTTACCGTGCTGACGCTCCCCTCGCTATTATAGGTATAGGTTTCTGCACTAGTCAATACCTGCGAACCCAAAAAAGCTTTCTGCGTTTTTGTTTGCAGCTTAAACCAGTCGGCAATAAGCGGAAAAGCATTATAGGAATATTTGTGCCTGGACCCTAACGTGGCTTCTTCACGCGGATCGGAACCAAAAAAATGTGTGTTGATGGTTGTGCTATAAAAAGGAGTGTCATTACTTATTAAATTCTGATAGGTGTAATTGGTCTCGGCCAGTTTGCTGCCGGCACGGTTATAAGTGTATTCATTCTGAATAAACCCATTACGCGAATTAGTGAGTACAGGAAACCCATCATCCGCAATATTTTCGAAATTCAGGAAGTTGAATTCTTTTCGGCCATTTGAAGTGATATTGTCGATCGCTAATTCGGTTTCGGTAACCAGGTCATAGCCAATTGGGTTGCCCGCATCGCGCGTTAAGCCATCGGATGACACTAACAGCCTATTATAATTTCCCACTAGGCTAAATTGGGGGCAGCTGTTAGGGATTGGAACACAGGAGAACAACCATAGATCGCTTTGTAATTGAATTGGTCTGAAATTGCTGAGCAGTTTACCTCCCTGGTATGTTAGCAATTTGTTGCTGGTGAGGGCCAGTGATTCTGTATAACTTTTAATCGTCTTTATGCGCATCCCGTTTTGATTACTTTGTGAAATACCTACACCACTATCATCAAAAAATGTTACATGAGATGTGACACCAGCTATGGTTGCAAAAAGCGGATTGTTTAGGTGGTCAGGAAAATAAACCTGCAGTTGGTAATTTACGTTGGGGCCTGCATCGTATACCACACGCAGATCTTCGGTCCAGGTTTTACCCCCATTTGCCTGGAAATCTGTATTTAGTACTGTACTCAGGTCCCACTGTTTGATAAGCGTAACCACAGGGGAGCCACCAACCATCTTGATTTTACTGAATTTTATGTAACAGTCCTGCATTTGTGCATAAGTCAACGGCGTAACGCCATTGTAATTACCTGCGCCGTTATTGATCCTGTTCTCAAACCGGAGTGTTGTTTCCTTGCTTAGGGGAAACAGTGTTGAGGCGGTTCCACCGAGACTATGATCCTGAACATCTATACTCTTAAAAACGGCATCTGCATTATCAGGAATAAATTGATTGCTAAATGTGTTGGGCTCAAATTCAAACTCTGTAAATCCGCCAGTCGGGTAACTAATCTTCTTTAACATATATGCCGCCGCCTTCTGGTTATCCGTATAACGATTTGCGCCCTGGTAGGTATATGTAAAGGGGATATTGTCTGTATTTGCCTTAAATACATATGGGTAATCGAAATAGGCCAGGTCGGGCAAAAGCAACTGATTAGGCTGGCCGTTGTAATAACCCCAAAAGTCTTTGGCAAATGATAATTTCAATGGCATCGTATTGCTGAGATCATAATCGAACACATATGGGTTGGCTGTGAGTACCCGTTGCTCGCTGTCATCATACCCAATCTCTTTTACGTTTTCCAGTTTCAACCTTTTACCCAATGAAGCTTCATAATTGGTAACCACTGTTGGATATACACCGCCTGTTGAAGGAACGCCGGTAAGGGTATAAGGGAAATAACTATACGTAAAATCAAAAGACCGGATCTTTTTGTTCGAAAGCACAGAACTTATATCTATCGTTTTTAACCTCTTTACATTGTTTACGTTCCCCGCATTGGGGATTATATCTTCACGGCCTTCCAGGATAAAATCTATCTTAACATCTGAGGTAGTTATGCTTGAAAGTATCTTGATATCGCATTGCCTGGTATTGAGTGTTGGAGGAGCAACAGGTGTTCCGATAGGATCATTCAGCGTTGTATTTTGCGAATAGTTGAAATCAGTGAAATGAGCGTCAACGTAAGCAAAGGTGACCGACTTTCCGGTTAAAGTTTGTATAGACGACAGTTTATACGTCTTTCCCGCCCGATCACTGAATGGATAATTACCGAGTTCATAGGCAGTTTCAATTACATCAAATAAAAAGGTGGTACCATCAAGTGTAGTGGCAGTAAAACTGTTTTGATTATTCTTCTGAAAAAATATCTCCTCTTTTTTTTCAAGTTGAACGATCTGTTGCGTTTCAGGGTTGATATAAAATTTTCCAGTATGGCCGGCAAAGCTGAAATGATAAATATCAGGTTGACCATGATTCTCTAATAAACTTCCGACTATCTGGCTTGCATCGTCGCCTGGTTTATTTCCAACTAATGTCATATCACAACTAAAATCCAAACAAAAATCGTAAAGCGCAACCCCCAATTGTGCTACTGTTCGATTAACACCAGCAGGGCTGGCTGAGGTAATGCGATTTTTGAAAGTGGCGTAATCTGTGGGGGAAGAAATAAAGTGCAATTTATTGTCAAACTCATCCTGTTTTCCTCTTACTTCCTGTATAATCGTTCCTTCCGGTGAAAGGTTCCAACCTAAACCCACCCAGGTGGCCTGGTCATCCACTTTAATCCCGGAGCTATGATAACTAAGTTCGATGGGAATATTGATATTTCCTTCCTTAAGATTGTAAATAGGTATGGAGATATTGGCGGTACCTGTATAGTAACCGATCGGTATTTGGCCAAAACGTCCAATTAATGCCGCTTCGGGAGAAGAAGGGATATTGATTTTTGGAACTAAAGGGTTACTCGATTGTGCGAAGGCCACCTGCGTAAACGGAAGGGTGCCGACAATACCAATCGTCAAAATTATTCGCTTTATAAGCGTTTTTAGATGAGCCATATTTCTTTTACTATTAGTAGTAGTATTATATAACTGGTGCTTTATTGGATCATGCTTCTTAAAAAGTATATCCTATTCTGAAAACAATCGGCTGTGTCCGTGGCACTTGTTCGTAACTCAGCATGTCCCAAAGCAATTGCAGCTTTGTTTTCTTAAACAGCTTGGTCTTTAATGAAATTACCTTGCTCACACCGATCAGTCCACTCTGCTGCCAGGCGCTATGCTGCTACAATTGTGCGATGCTATTGAAGGCTGCTTTATAGTTCTGCTCATAACCGCCACTTAACCAAAAACTGCCTTTTATCTTCCAGTCGATGAACGAGCGCAAACCGAGGCCTTGATGTGATACGCGCAGGTGGTTCCAGCCCGAACCCAGGCCAAGTTTATAGCTGGCCCCGATGCCAATGATGGAGCGGTCGTTAAGTTTATACCCAAGCGATAGCCCGAGATCTGTGGTTACGGGGAAAAAGTTAGTTGCCTTTTGCGATTGCATATTGGTTCCATATTCCAGCCGTTGCAGAAAGCTTTTCTTTTTCTGATCGTTGGGCCTAAATCCTTCGGGTAGTATATCATCGCTACTATTACCGCCCATCTTGCCGAGTTTGTTCTTCAACTGACTGAGCTGCGATTGAGCGGATTGCATGTTTTGCTGAAACTGTGCCTGTGCATTGGGACCACCAGCGGCGATCTGTTGCTGGATCAGTCCATTCACCTGGGCACGGGTTTGTAATCCGGCAAGGCTTGCGGCCGAGGGAGGGTTATCCGGATCGGGCAAGCGGAATAAACTCGCCAGTTCGCTATGCTTGCGCATGAATTTTTGAAACAGGTTGGTTTTGCTCAATAACTCGATAGCTTTTTTCTCTGCTTTTTTATGATCCTTTAATAAGGCTTTGTATTCATTCAATTGCTGACTGTAGTAATAAACCTGTTTGTTGATCTTTTTTAGTTCCTTGGCAAAGCCAAATTGAGTGAGTTGATCTTTGAGGTATTGCCTGCGCTCTTTCAAGTATTTCTTGATGGTTTCGGCTTGTTGGAATTTGTCTTTAAGGCCATCCATTTTTTCGGTGGCCTGTTTCAATTTCTCCTTAGCATTTTTTGCTGCGGATAAAAATTGAGGGTTCTGCTCTAAAAATTTCAGTGAGGAAGTAAGTGTATCCAGAGAGGGGATATACTGTTTTGCACCAGTAAGATTTTTGTTCAGCTTCTCTTTGGCCGGTCCAAATATTTCGTTGGCCTTGAGGGTATCTATCTTTTGCAGCTTCCGCCTCATGCGGTCTTCCTGCTTTTGTAATTGTTGTAATGCTTTTGTTGTTTGTTTGTCCAGCTTCTTTTCTAGCCTGTCGGCAGTGGCACTAAGGTGGTCAACATATTGGAGAGAAACCCTGGCTGTACTGCTATCCTGACCAAAGCTGATAAAGCTTGCAGCAATAAATGCGAGACACAATAAGGCATGGCGGCTCCTCATGTACAGTAAGCGTTGGTGGTGATGTTCGTTTGGTAAATAAAACTGCTCTATTTATTTGACACGACAAATAAATTATTCCACAATCTTTATCTGCTTAACATTTATTAAGTGCAAACCCCTAAATAACGTATTGAATATGGGTACCACCCTCTTGAATACGCGCGTAAACGCGGTATAAATCGAGAATTTCAATTGGATTATTTATTCACCCAAACGTATATGATACGGATAATTGTTACAGGAGAATCCTGTCCATGTGCATGAGGATATTTTTATTTTCTAAGCTGCTAACCTTGCCAATCGCTCTAATCTTGCAAGGAGTATTTCGAGAATAGTTCACTTGGGGCTACAAATTTTTTTAGGGTTATCATGCCAAATATTTATGAACTCGTGTAATTTATTTGCTTCATTTATAATACACCAAAAATAAGAGCGATGCTTTTTTAACCAGGGCGATTAGTTGGTAAAAAAAATTAGGCGGGCGATTTAGATGTCTTATAATTCTTTCCGACAGGAACTTTGATACTTCCCAAAATAATTTCCTGTCGGCCATAGACCGTGATTTTATGTTCGTTAATTAAAAAAGACCGGTGTACCCGTTTGAAAGGGGAGGCGGCAATATGTTACAGAGGTTTTTCATGGTCATGCAGGTTCGATTCCTGTCGAAGCTACAAACAACATTAAGCGACATTTGCCGGCTCTTTGGGGACATTTTTCGAGCAATTTACTTTATGAATGATTGATTATTAGAAATTTATAAAGTTCGAGGAATACCTACCGGGTTGGTGTATTGATCTAGTTATTACAAGCAGAATATCCGGGTTAGCGCATGCTATTGCTAAAGTAATTACCTCCCCAAAAACATTAGAGGAGCTGGCTTCTTTATTGTTTATAAATAAAAGTCACACCTTCTACTAAATCTTTAAAACACGGATGACACGGACTGGACGTCTTTGCCTGTAACCTGGTAAGTAGCAACAGCGTCTAACTTTTTTACAAAAATTACTTCCGATGTTCAAATCTTTTTTATCGATCGCCTGTCTTTCTTTACTGATAGCGGCACCTGTAATTTCCACGGCACAGCAACTGCCCGATTCTACCATTGCGCAATTAAAGGTAGGTATTGCCGGATTTAAAGATCGCTACCATACACCTAGTATCGTAGTAGCCATTGTACATGGAAAAGAAATAGTGTTTAGCGAATCGCTAGGGTATATTGACGTAGAAAACAAGGTGGTTGCAACAATTGATAGCCGCTATCCCATTTTGTCGGTAACCAAAACATTTACAGCCACCATGTTCATGCAACTGGTGCAACGAAATAAAGTTAAACTGGACGAAGACATAAAAAAATACCTGCCTGAATATAAAGGAGATATAAATAGGGTTGCAGAAAGTGGAATTAGTTTTCTCCAACTTGCTACACATACTTCCGGCATGCCACGCAATACACCCGCCGATGTGAACTTTGCCAAACAAATTGACCGATGGCTGTTTAACCGTACCCATTACGCGAGTCTGGAACCAGCCAGCAAAAAAGAACTGCTGCAATCATTGGAATACATTAAAAAAGTGTATCCCGATTATCAATTGCTCAACTATGGAGATCGGCAATACTCGAATCTCGGCTATTCAATGCTGGGCATTGCATTGGAAAGAGCTGCCAAACAGGACTATAGTGATTACGTAGTAAATAATATCTGTAAACCTTTACAAATGACCAGTAGCGGCATAGGCACCGAAAATTTCGGGTCTACCATTGTGGCGAAAGGATATTATTTTGATGAAAGCCTGCAACAGTTCTTAAAGACGCCTACTTTTCATTCCAATTCTGCTTTGTATGCAGGGGGGATGTATTCTACTGCCAAAGACCTGGCGAAGTATATCAGCTTTCAATTCGATACAAGCGCAGCAGCCAATAAAATTCTTTCGTTGAAAAACAGGCGCATGATGCAATCGCTACGAATAGGCTGGAAACCCTCCTATCCCATTGTTTTACACGAAGGAGGTATGCTGGGCTATCGTTGCCTGGTAGCTTTCTATCCAGACCTGGAAACTGGATGGGTAATACTTACCAATACTACCGACTTCGAATTTGACAAAATGAATGAGTACATCGGCAAACTGGTATCACCCATTTATAAAAACCCTTCTCCAGAAATGGCAAAGTTTGTAGGTACTTATCGCCTGCAAGGCGGCTTTGATAGCCTGAATATTTATGTAAAAGATGGCCAGCTTTATTCTACCTACCTGGAAAAAGAACTTCCCGCACACCCCTTAATAGCCAACGGTAACAATCGGTTTAAAGCACAAGCACATGGCAGCTACAGCATCGGTTACAATTTTATAACCAAAGATATTGACGGAATAAAAGCAGTGGTATTGGGGCAGTTGACCTGGGTAAAAGATAAAGATTAATAATTCAGAGGGCCAGTTAACTTGAAGTCCCTTTGCTGGCCAGCTAAAAGTAAAAAGAGCTGGTACTCAAAATATCAACCCCCTATTTTCTTATAATCAGTAATAGGCTTTGAGAAACTTACACAGTTCTAAAGCTGATTAACCCATAGGAAGTGCTCGAACTTTTATTGTCCTATTTGAGCTATCCATTGCCGCTTAATGTTGCCAATTCCCTTAAATCCCGCAACAACTGGTTCGAGTCTTCGACCCTTGGGGCTACCAATGTCCGTTTTGAGAAGAAATGGGAAGGTTTGGGATAGAAAGGGCCAAAAAGGGACGGCAATACTCGCGAATTTGTTAGATTCCTGCTGTCCCGAAAAGAAAAAGCCTCGAATAACTTATGTATCAGTGGCTTTTAGGATTAAGTAGTGGTTAGTGTTGATTCATTTCAGTGTGTAGTTGATGTGTCCACCAAGACCTATAATTCGCTCTCATTGTCGTTCATTTTTGAGTTGATGGATTAAAAACCATACATGCCACCCGAAACGGAAATTTGCTCTCCCGTAATCCATGCAGCATCATCGGAAGCCAGGAAAACGGCAGCTTTCGCAATATCTTCTGGCTGACCTCTGCGGCCGAGCGGTGTATTGGCGATAAACATTTTTTCGACATCACTGCCGGTAGTAATGCCTGCACTACGTGCACCTTCGGTTTCTGTAGCGCCAGGCAAAATCGAATTGACACGAATGTTTTTCGCACCCAATTCCTTCGACAAAGAAATCGTTATGGCGTCTAAAGCCGCTTTAGAGGCAGAATACAATGAGGCTGATGGCAGCGGCATTTTGCTTGCACCTGAACTGATATTAATAATATTGCCACCCTTATCGCTAAATAATTTTAAAGCTGCCTGGATCGTAAGTATCGGCCCTAAAACATTGACGTTGAAGCTCTGATGGAAAGTCTCGGCCGATATCTGTTCGACAGGTGCGTATCCTTGAGCCACCGCATTGTTTACCAGAATATCTAACTTTCCAAAAGCCTTCTTTGTTACTTCAAACAGCCTGATCACATCGGCTTCATTTGATACATCGGCTTGAACCGCAATGGCTATGCCTCCATTGTCAGTTATCCCTTTTACCACTTTATCTGCACCTTCTTTACTTGAAGCATAATTTACAACTACTTTTGCCCCTTCTGCTGCTAAGTGTTTGGCGATAGAGGCACCTATCCCTTTTGATGCACCGGTAACTATTGCTACTTTGTTTTCTAACTTATTCATTGTTTCGATTATTTAATGTCTCTTTTTTTGTAAAGCGTTATGTATTTAATGCTGCTTTTTGAAATTACTGTTTAACAACTTGTATGTTAGCTATCAACTTACTGTTTTCACTTAAAGCTAAACTGCCGGTTTCAGTTAAGGCGTTATACGGTTAGTCCGAAATCTTTGCGATTAATTGTTCCGGTTATCTCAAATCCTGCTTTTAAATTTCCCTGGTGGTCCTTTGATTCTCCACCAAACTCAGCGTTTACATGAACTTCTGTAGTTATTCCTTTCATTGTAAGGTGGTCAGCAAGGGCATAACCTGTATCTTTTAGCTTTTGAAAAGAAGTGGATTTAAAATCAATTGTTGGATATTTTTCAGCTTGAAAGAAATCATCATTCTTTAAATGGTTATCTCTCATTTCCTGACTAGTGGAGCTGCTGTTTACATCTAATGAAAATTCGATTTCCGCATTTTCAAAATCATTTGATTGGGTAGTTACAGTGCCACCAAATTTTGATACGAACCTGTAACAGTTGAAATCATAAGGTGTTTCACTTTGAATTGAACTTCTGAATGCACTGGGTCAATAACCCATTTAGTTTGTGTTGGAATTATTACAGTTATTTTCTTTATTTATTTTTCCAGGAATTTAAAAACTATGCACACCATCCAAAACGGAATTTGGCGATCACAATTCATCAGTCGAACTTGAACAGGTCCTTAAAAATCAGTTGACCCCAGCTATTTCCGTGCGCCTGCACAAGCAGTCCTCCTTCTGAAAGCCCGCCAAGTTTGATTGGCGAAAAACCGAGAGTCTCTGCAAGCGCACCGATCTCCGTTGCTGCACTTTCATCGTCGCTTGCCAGGAACACCACTCTCCTGCCACCATGTACGGCCGGATCCTGGGCAAGAACAGCAGCGCCCAAATGGTTGAAGCCTTTAACCAGTCGACCTCCAATGAAGGCCCGAGCAACTACCTCGGCGGAAGACTGTCCTCCCAGCTTCTCACGGGGCACGCCGTAGGCATTCGTTACATCAACGATGATTTTCCCCTGCCAGGTGGGCAGCGCCTTTGCAACATCCGGGTGCGATTCAAAACGCACAGCCAAAAAGATGACGTCCGCCCTGACAGCTTCAGCCAGTGTTGTGGGAATGATCCCAGCGCCGATCGCGGCCGCATCGGATGCAAAGCTTTCCGGGCTGCGTGTAGTTGCAACGGATACTTTAATGCCGTTGCGGGTGAACGCCCTGGTTAAGGCCCTGCCGATATTGCCGAAACCGATAATTGCGTAGCTTACTACTTTGTTTTCTGAGTTACTCATTCTGATAATTATTTTAGTTATTTAATGACAAGAGCCGCAAAACCGAACCATTGTAGTGCCATCATTTAGACAAATAGGTTAGTCCACCATCAACAAGGATTTCAGCACCAAGCAAAAACGAAGAATCATCAGAAGCCAGGAAAACTGCTGTTTTACCAATGTCAGACGGTTGTCCAATCCTGCCTATCGGCATTGTATCTGCAAAGTGTTTTTTTATAGATTCAATCTGTTCTAAGGGAACAAATTTTTCAAATGCTGGTGTGTCTGTTGTACCCGGTGTTATTACATTAACTCTGATTTTTCTGCCCAAAAGGTCACTTGAAAATCCTTTTGCAAAAAAAATCACAGCCGCTTTTGCAGCACCATAAAGGGTGAAAGACGGGTATGCCCGATGTGCTGCATTTGATCCGATAAGAATAATAGAACTACCATCATTTATGTAGGGCAACGCTTTATGAACAGTGAAGTAGACACTTTTCAGGTTTAGATCCATTGTCTTATCATAATCTGCTTCGCCAATAGTTGCCACAGTTCCTATAGTTCCACCACCCGCATTAGCTACAACGATGTCTATCTTACCAAATTTTTCAGATGTTTCTTTAAACACGCGGTCCAGGTCGTCCAGGTTGGTTACATCGGCATTTATGGTTATAAAATCATCACCAAGCTGAGACACAGCACTATCTAAAGTTTCCTGGTTTCTGCCAACAATAACTCCTTTAGCGCCTTCATTTTTAAATTCCCGGGCTATGCCAAAACCGATACCACTGCTGCCGCCTGTAATAACCGCTACTTTGTTCTTTAATCTGCTCATTTTTCAACTCCTTTTAATTGTTTCGCAAAGATACCATCAATAGTATATATTTGTAACCATTATAGTGTATACTGGTTACTTTTGGGTAACTACAAATTTTAAAATATGAGAGACGACAGATTTTGCAATTCAAACTGCCCGTTTACGAGAGCTATTGGCACTATTGGTAATAAATGGAAGCCGATAATCATAAATGTAATTGGTACCCGTACCATTAGGTTTGGACAGTTAGATGCCATTATACCTCACATCACTCGAAAAGTACTTACTGAACAACTAAAGGAACTGGAAGAAGATGGATTATTGGAAAGGTTAGCCTTTAAGGAATTACCACCAAGGGTAGAATACAAGTTGTCTGAAAAAGGCTTGGCTTTTTTGCCAATCTTAGAACACATAAAAGAATGGAACTTAAAATATGAAGTAGCTCCAATGCCTAACGAAAATGGTAAAAGGAGTAAAATAAATTATGCCGGGTAGTGTAAAATCTACACTTGGCAATGAACAGAAATGGAGATTGACTAAAAATTTTCACCTTATTGAATGGTCGACTTCATCAGGTATTATGGGTATTATGGATCTCTCTACTATTCCTCATCCGGATGGTACATTTGAAAACGTTCGCCATCACATGAAAGACTAAGGACATCCGGAAATACGGGGTACGTTGCATAAAGCAATAAGCCCGACACATTTGAAGGTCTTAGATACCAGCTCCCCCCAGGAAATGGGTGTATAACCGTTTGCATCTTTGGTTTAGGGGGGTCGTTATAATTTATATCTGCACCTTGAGACACCAGTTTCTCTACAGTATTCAGGTCGTTTTGCAAAGCTGCATTCAACATTTGCTGATGTAGATTATCCATATAATGACTTTTATCATATCTAATTCTTACCGACCCACTCTACAATCGGATCGATCCAATCCTTCCTTCCCCTGTAGAGAAATCCATGACCTAAACCTGTGTTTAACACGACCTGTTTATAACTTATGATGCGCTTTTGCATTTGAAACAGGTTATCACAAGAGCCACGTGGGTCGCTTTTTTCAATGATAGACAGGAAACGGCCGTGTAATTCGCTTTGTTCAACTTCTTTGTAATCATCCTGCCGGCAACCGCCCATTTTAACGAAATGCAATGAATCATTCCTTAGCCGGTCTGAAACACGGTAGCTGATTGCCCAACCGGCACTGGCGCTCACTACAAGAAGATTTTGAACCGGCACACCAGCTTTTAATAAACTATCTATTTGGCTGCAGATCTTTACAGCATACGACGAATCTTTCACTTCCGGAAACCTTCGTTCACTTATCACATAAAAACCCCGTAGTCGCAGGCTGTCTAATATATTCGAATATTCATAAGGCCCCCATTCAGGCGCACCATTGTTAATGGCGTTATCGCCAAGAATAGTTACTACGCCACCATGCAGGTAAAACAGGTAGCGGCTTTTTTTATCAATGGTTTTGGGGAGGGAAGAAGACACCGTTTGTGCTATGGAAGCATGCATAAACAACAACAATAATGTGGTAGCTATAATATGCATAGAATGAGGTATTAGCTAATAAATATAATTTATTTTTCTAACCACCGGCATTCTGATTCGCGCCAATATATACTTAAAACCTCGAACTTTTTATTACCCATTAATGCCCGGAATTGTCCTTAAATGTCGCTAATTCCCTTAAACCTTGTAAGATTTGGTTCGAAGCTGTGAGGGATGATACCCTGTTGTTTTGCCATTTTGTTTTGTTTTACAATTTTTTGTTTAACGTGAATGTTTTTTGTGCCACATCCGGTAAAGCCAATTATCATGATGAATTCGCAATTGCAGAACAAGATTACGTCCGGCTATACACATTAAAAAATCAAGTGGCGGAAATGGCGAAGAATGGTTTTGCCCGCCTTCGCTAAAGCTTGGGCGGGCGAATGCGGGAATGGCGGATTTGGCCTGTTTCAGGGGAGGGTGAAAGAGTTTAAGCGTTTTTGCGGAGTAGCCTTTGAGTAGGCTTTGCTATAGCTTTGCCCAATTTCTCTCAACAATTGGCTACGGTGCTTCTGTTAGGTTCGAGACTGAAGGATTTGACTTGGCAGTCATGGTCACCTAATTTTGCCTGAAAAGCATAAAATTCCATTCCGGCTTCGCAGAAGCCGAGAAACTTCCGCCAGTATGCTGTTTAAATACTCCCTTCGGTCCTGCAAATCTCGTCTACATTAATAAATGTAGCTTCTTCTTCAAAACCTGGATAAAGATAAAACTCCTGCAAACGATAAGAAAGGTGTTGTTTAGAAAGAGAGTAGAATAAAACATTACTCAGGCAGAACGGTTTCGGCTTCTGCGAAGCCGGTGAGGAGTCAGAGACATCCTCACAACATCCCTATAATTTAATTATTTATTAAAGTAGTTGAGCGTCTAAAGAACAAACCTGTCAATACTACTGACAACAGGGGAATTTTGATAAAGCCCCCATTTGATTTTCTTAACTTTGCCTGATGAAAAAACAGGCAGGCCCTCTTACTTCAAATTTCAATACCGAATTAAAACTAAAGGGCTTTAAAGTATATGAAATAGACAACGAGGCTAATTCTGGCCATACGTATAGTCGGAAGGATTTTTATAAAATCAACTTAACAACCGGGAAGTTTATTTTTCATTATGCTGATAGGAGTTTGGAAACAGATGAAACCTTTTTATTTTTTGGTAACCCGCATATCCCTTATTCCTGCGAAGCTGTTTCACCAAAATTCAGTGGTTACACCTGTCTGTTCACAGAAGATTTTTTAAAAATAGGCGACCGGTCTGATGGCTTTCTCCAATCACCTTTATTTAGAATTGGTGGCACACCTATCTTAAAGTTAAATAAAGAGCAAAAGGAGTTTATCATTCGTGTATTTAAACGGATGATCGGAGAGCAGGACAATGATTACGCCTTTAAGGATGATTTGATACGCAACTACATCAACCTTATCATTCACGAGGCGGTTAAAATGCAGCCTTCAGAAAACCCATCAAAAAAGATAAATGCTGCCGAGCGCATTACAGCCGTGTTTCTTGAACTGCTGGAACGCCAGTTTCCTATTGAAAGTACAGAACGTCCATTGGAGATAAAAACTGCACAGGATTTTGCAAAGAATTTGTTCGTTCATGTCAACTATTTAAACAGTTCAGTAAAGGAAGTCACCGGCAAGCCTACTACAGCACATATAGCCGACAGAATTATCAGTGAGGCAAAAGCACTGCTGCAACATACAACCTGGAGTATTGCTGACATCGCTTATGCCCTTGGTTTTGAATACCCCACCTACTTCAACAACTTCTTCAAAAAGAAAACAGGTGAAATACCAAAATCTGTAAGGTTAACTCACCTTTGATTTTTATACTTTCCTCTTTGATTTTCATTATTTCTGCGTTACGCTTATTGAGAGCTTTGCATTTCAACAGATAATCTATGTATGAATAAGAAAAGGCAAACAACTGAATTTAATTTTAAAGAGACTACCGGCGTCAGTCGCCGTAACTTTTTGACAAATACTGTTCTTGCCGGCACAGGCCTGGTCTTTGGTCCTTTGTTGCTAAGTGCATGCGCTGAACAGCCAAGCGAGAACAATGAACAGAGCGAGAAAAAGCCAGATAAAATGAATACAAGAAAACTTGGAGGCCTGGAGGTCTCCGTACTAAGCTCCGGATGCATGAGCATGAGCGCTAACTACGGTCCTCCGGCAGATAGAGCACAAGGCATCAAAACCATTCGTACAGCCTACGAAAAAGGTGTTACCTTCTTTGATACAGCCGAAGTATATGGGCCATATACTAACGAAGACCTGGTAGGTGAAGCACTTGCGCCGTTCAGGAACAACGTTGCTATCGCAAGCAAATTTGGTTTTGAATTAGAAGATCCAAAAGGTGGTTTGAATAGCCGACCTGAAAAAATAAAAAGGGTTGTAGAGGCATCATTAAAACGTCTTAGAACCGACCATATTGATTTATATTATCAACACCGTGTCGATCCCAACGTGCCAATTGAAGATGTGGCAGGTGCAATTAAAGACTTAATCAAAGAAGGAAAGGTGTTGCACTTCGGTCTCTCTGAAGCAAGTGCAAAAACAATCCGCAAGGCACATGCAGTGCAACCTGTTTCAGCTATCCAAACCGAATACTCTATTATGGAAAGAGCCGTAGAAGACAATGGCGTGCTTGCAGCTTGCGAAGAGTTAGGAATTGGGTTCGTTCCCTGGGGCCCTGTGGGAATGGGTTATTTAACAGGTAAGATAGATGCCAATACAAAGTTCGACCCGAAATCAGACCTTCGTTCTACATTCGAACGTTTCTCACCTGAAAACAGAAAAGCGAATATGCCAATTGTTGAATTTCTAAAAAAGTTTGCAGAAAAGAAAAGTGCAACACCTGCACAAATCTCATTGGCGTGGCTATTGGCACAAAAGCCTTTTATAGTTCCAATTCCTGGTACAAGAAACATTGACCATTTAACCGAAAACTTAGGTGCACTTTCTGTTGAATTAACACCAGCAGATCTTAGTGAAATAGAAAGTGAAATATCACATATCAAAGTACATGGAGGACGTATGAATGAAATGCAAATGAAGGTGGTTGAAACGGCATAATAACTAAACTCATTAATTAAAAAGAACAATTATGAATAATAAGAAAGTTTGGCTCATAACAGGCGCCGGTCGTGGTATGGGCGTAGATATTACAAAAGCAGTTTTGGCTGCAGGCGATAAAGTAGTAGCAACAGGACGCGATACCAATAGTATTGCTAAAGCAATTGGCGAAGCAGAAAATCTTCTAATCGTAAAGCTGGATGTAACTAATCCAACGGATGCCGAGAATGCCGTTAATGCTGCGATTGAAAAGTTTGGCCGAATAGATGTACTGGTAAACAATGCCGCCAATTTTGTTGCAGGCTTCTTCGAGGAGTTAACACAGGAGCAGATCGCGCAGCAGCTACAGACAAGTTTAATTGGTCCTATGCTTGTAACCCGGGCCGTTCTGCCGCTTATGCGCAAGCAGCGTTCAGGCCATATCATTTCAATTTCTTCAACTGCCGGCCTCACCAGTTTAGAGTTCTGTAGCGCTTACTCCGCATCCAAGTTTGGACTTGAAGGGTTTATGCAGGCGCTTCAAACAGAAGTTTCACCATTTGGCATAACCACTACTATTGTTAATCCCGGCTTTTTCCGAACAGAGTTGCTTACCGAGCAATCAACGAAGTATGCTGATAGCTCCATTGCAGACTACAATGAACGGAGAGAACAGCTAATGCAATTTTGGAAAGGTGCTAATGGTCAACAGACGGGCGACCCGGCGAAACTTGCAAAGGCATTGGTGACAATTGTCAATGAAGAACAACCGCCATTACGTTTTCTTGCGGGTGCTGATGCCATTAATACAGCAGAGCAGGTAGCGGCAAAACTTGAGCAGCAAGCCAATGCCTATCGTGAATTATCAAGTTCCCTCGCTTACGAGAATATCTAATTGCCTGTACAATTGATTGCAGCAATCTTTTTTATTTATAACGGACAAGTCAATTGATCATTATATGATGGGGGATACAATTTTGTTTACATTTCTAGTTTTTGGATTTGTCATATTCTTAATCTATGGCCTAATAAGAGGAAATAAGCTTTCCAGAAAGAAATTCTTTATACCGCTAATTTTTATTTTACTAGCTATTATCACTGTTTACTTTTATACCGGTTTTAAGAAAATAAATTCAGATATTTCAAGAATCATACATAATTCACGCCCTAAATCTCCGACTGAAGTATATACTGTACTTTTTAAAACGCCATTGGATAGCGGTATGACCATTGTTAATCTTAAAGACCAGGTAATTCCTGTAGTTGATTGCTGCATTTGGATGGAAGTCAAGATATCCCCAAATGAATTAAACAGGATCGCTAATTTAAAAAAGTATGCAATATCGGTTTATAGCAGATCGGATTCTCTGACTTTTTTACGGGAGTTCGGGGACAGGCCTACATGGTGGACGCCGCAGCATCTTGGTGATAGCCTAACTAAATTAAGTATCATATTCAGCCAGGAAAATCAACAGTCAATATTTTTTGGAGCGGACAGCTCCCATGCGTATATATGTGACCAGGCTTTATAAACCGCTACCAACAACTGGTTTGTATTTTGTTGGCTTAACGAATAGATTACCAACTTTATATCGCTACATCGGGGGATCGGGCAATAAGCCCGTCAAACGTCAATTTTTCGAGAAATACCGAACTCATTATTTTTCGCTTTCCGGCAGCCTTGCCGGTTCATAGTAATGAGCTACCGCACCACATCTAAATGTTTTTGTTTTTAAGAGTTTAAGATCCATTCTATCATTGACGTTTTTAAATAATGGTAAGCCGCTACCTAAAACAATGGGTTGAATGATAAGTTGGTATTCATCAATTAAATCAAGTTGCATTAAGGCTGTTATTAAACCCCGGCTGCCAACTAAGATATTTTTTCCCGCTTGTTGCTTGAGCGCTACAATTTCTTCTTTACTAATTTGACTCTTCAATTCTGTATTTTTCCAATCAACATTTTTCAAGGTGCGGGAAAAAACAATCTTTGAAATATTGTCTATTAATACCGCAAATTCATCCGTTTGTTTGATACCCGTGGGAGTTTTTACGATTGATGGCCAATGATCTTCCATAAGTTGATATGTTATCCTTCCGAATATCAGGGTGTCCGCATTACTTAATTGCTCATTAAAATGTTGATGTGTTTCTTCATCCGCGATCATCGCGGTGTGGTCGCAAAATCCGTCAAGTGTCATATTGATTGTAGCAATTAGTTTTCTCATACATAATTAGTTTTTCTGTTCGTTTTTTGCAATAAGTTTAAAATTAGTAGCGGCACGGGATTTCAGGCCACTAAACTGGCCAAAAGTTCAAGATCGGCCAAAAATAGTTCGGGCATTATCCTGTCGGGACCAGTCCTGGTTTATTTTCCCCTGCAGTATTTTTCATACGGGCGGTACATCATATATGCTACTCATTTTGGAAGTTCGAGACGGATGAACCAATTGCAGGATTATCTAAACCGACCATTCTACTTTTTTAGAAAGAGACATGCGGGACCAGGCCGGACGTTCAATCCTGCGCTTTAGTTCTTAGCTTTATCTAAACAAATAATCAGTCGCGGCTTCTGCCGTCGGGACACTAATTTCAGCCCTGACGCAAGGCGTTGCACATTGGCATAAATATAAAAAAAGAAAACAAATGAACATTGTTATAAAAAACTTATTGCTAATTGTAATCTCTATAACATACTTAAATTGTAGTTCTCAAAAACAGCTCGCATTTAAACCTAAGGAGGTTTACAAATCCAATGATTTAATTGTAACCCAAATTGCCGAAAATTCTTTTGAACACACTTCATTTAAACAAACGAATGATTTTGGAAATGTGCCCTGCAATGGTCTCATCGTGAGAAATAGTAATGAAGTAATTGTTTTCGACACACCAACCAACGACAAAAACGCTGAAGAACTAATCAAATGGATAAAAGAAACGCTTCGCTGCAAAATAAACGCCATTATTCCAACCCATTTTCACGACGATTGTTTAGGAGGGCTAAAAGCATTTGATGAAAATAATATTCCTTCTTACGCGTATTTCAAAACAATTGAACTTGCAAAAGAAAATAATTTTGCTGTTCCTAAAAACAGCTTCAGGGATTCACTTATTTTAAAAGTAGGTGACGAAAATACTATCATAAAATTTTTCGGAGAAGGACATACAAAGGATAATGTGGTCGGTTATTTCCCAAGTGAAAATATACTGTTTGGCGGTTGCTTAATAAAAGAGCTGGGTGCAAGTAAGGGTTATTTAGGCGATGCTAATGTCGCAGATTGGCCAGCCACCGTTGAAAAAATTAAAAAGGAATATCCAAATGTAAAAATTATTGTGCCGGGACACGGAGAATATGGAAACAAAAAATTACTTGATTATACAATTAAATTATTCAAGACTCAATAAAAGAATTGCCGCTAATACCGGTTTGGTAAAAGCAGGACCTGGCGGCAGCATAATCGACCCGGGCCTAATTCCAGAAAATGCGCTGAACTTTTCGAAGATCGGGCGTGCAATTCAGCAATCAGAATTAATGTACAAAACGTTAAAAATAGCAAGCCTATGGGCTGCGGGACCGATAAGTTGGGCTGGACTATTGAAATGGGATAATTTTAATAAGATTAAAACGTTAAGCCCTGGTGGTATTGTAAAATAGTCTTTAAACACAAATTGTCGGCATTTCGATAATTTGGTCATGCGATTGGTATTAGCGGTAAACGATCATATTCTTTTTTTCAAAACCGAACAGCGAAAGAATGGCCGATATTTTTCAAACGTTCAAGCCTCGAAATTCTCTTGTAGGCCACTATGTAGACTATTACTACCTTGATATTAAGCCAGCAAATACAGTCACCGAGTTCCTATGTTTTCCTCATTTCAACACCGCCATTTCTTTATATAAATCTCATATAAGGACTGCTGACGCGGCAATGATCTATGAACCCGGGGCCAGGCCTTTCCAGATATTTACCCCGATCCGTGAAAAAGTATTGCTGGTAAAACAGTTTGGCAGTCTTCACAGAATAGTGATTGTATTTCATCCGCTGGGAGTACAGCAGTTTTACAAAAACCTGGACTTTGCCGCTTTTATAGAGGATGCCGAATTCTTTTCTGCTCATGAACTAGCGCTGTTATTTGATACTGCAGAGGAAACTGATCTTGTAAACTACCTGGACCAGTTTTTACTCAGGCGATTTACTGAATTTAAGAACGAACTCTTAAGCAGTTGTATCAGCCAAATCTTCACGCAGGCGGAGAACTTCTCCGTGGGGCAGGCTTCTGCTGATCTACAGGTCAGCAGACGACATCTCAACAGGCTTTTTCAAACACACTTCGGAGTTTCCGTAAAAAGATTTTACGAAATAGTTCTTTTCAGGAAAACCATCAATCAAAAATTATTTACAAATCCGGGAGAGAATTTTACAAAGCTGGCCTACGAATTCAACTTCAATGATCAATCGCATTTCAACAAGATCTATAAAAAATTCACGTCTAATTCCCCAGCACTTTTCTTTAAACGGGGAACACTATTGGGTAAAACCGACACCTTCTGGCATCTGAAATAAGGGATGTCCCATTTTTACAAGTTTTTTATGTCGAAACAAATCAATTTTGGTTTGTCGTTACTTCTTCCGTTGAGTGAGTCGTATGATCTCAACATCGCGGATGATAAGCGAGTGCTTCCTACATTAAAAGTAAAATTGTCAAATATGAATAAACTGGCGTTAGCTGTTCTTTTCTTTTTTGTATTTAATAATGGTTATTCACAGTTGCGGTCTTCTGCTGATACTATCTCTTACCGCTACAGGGTGGATACCATTTATTCCAACACGTTAAAGGAAACCCGGTTCATTAAACTATTTCTTCCGGAGAAGTATTCATCAGAAAAAACCTACCCGGTGTTTTTTACGCTGGATGAGAGCTGGATGTTTGAGCCGGTTATGGTCATCATTAAACAATTAACAGAGGCCAATATTATCCCACCATCTATTGTAGTGGGAGTGCATAGTAATAACAGGTCGAAGGACCTGCGAATGGGTAATGAGGGGAATTTTACTCAAAGCAGCCGCGATTTCTATCAGTACCTGAATACTGAATTGTTTGATTATATCAGTAAAAATATTACCGTGCCGGCCTTCCCCATCCTTATAGGCCACTCTGACGCGGCGGTTTTTTCACAAAAAGTTTTAGTAGAAAACGATCAAAAATTCAGGGCCATTATATCCCTGAGTCCACAGTTTGAAAAGGGGCAGTTACAGGAAATAATGAATTTTACCGCGCGAACTTTTCCAGCTGCTATTTTTCATTTTGTAGCATCAGGTACTAAAGATGCAACAAGAAGATTAAAAGCAGTTGTTATAGCAGACAGCCTGTTTAAAACCGTTGCTACCAAAAATCTTCATTTGAAAGCAGTTGTTTACGATGTTGATCATTTTGCAGTTGCAAACAGGGCTTTAACGGATGCTGTTTCATTTATATTTAGCGATTTCGTGGAAGATAATGACTGGGATGAGCAGCTTCTTGATTCCTTACGGAAAACCAACACGAATCCCCTTGATGTTATTAAAAATTACCAGTCAAAAGTGAAAAAAATATACAACCTGGATGTTATTCCCAGGCAGGAAGGAGTTTTTTCAACGGCTTTCGCGATAATGACAAACAAAAAACATGTTGCAGATTATTTTGACTACAGCACTTCTGTTTTTGGGAAAGACCGATCTTACAATACCTCGTATGCCCAGGCGTTGGAATTGGTTAACGCGAATGAAGAGGCGTTAAAATACTGGAACTATAACCTGGAAGATTCTACCCGCAATAATGACATGTTCTTCTATTATCAAAGACCGTTAAATCTGCTTATGTTTAAATTAAATAAACCAAAGGAAGCGGCTGCCTTTGTTCAGAAATGGTCGGTTAGAAAACCGGAGCAGGCTTTGTTATTAAATTATACCGTTGCCAAATTTTTAGCAGAGAAAAAAGTAGAGAAAAAGGATGCGCTGAAAGCAATTAACTATTGTATCGACAACTTCAAGCCTACCGGGTATTTCAAGATAGAGGATGCTAAAAAAATAAAAGATTCTTTAGAATAATAACTGGCTAGTGGTTTTCATCGATCTTCTTTTCTTAATGCCTGGAGCTCAAAAATATAGAAAGATATTTCACACAGAGCTAAGGAGTGAATGAGCTAATGAATAGCCCGGCTATTTATACATTTATTATCGGTTGAAATAAAGAGCTAACAGAGCGTTTTCACTGACGTGAAAACAGCACCCTGATCAACGACTGCTTTTCACGTCAGTGAAAAACCTCCTTAGCTCGTTTCATCTCCTAATAAAGCATATGCAAATAGCTTAAGTCTGCCTTATCTCATTATCTCCTTAGCTCTGTGTGAAACCTGTTGCCATATTAGTGGCGCAGGAACAAGAAGAACAATTCTCAGCATCTATCAGTGCAAAAACGGGCTTAACTTTGTTTCTTGATTGTAATCAACCCTGATCTGCATTATTTACACCAGCTTTACGTAATCAAAAATTGAAGAACGTGAAAATGAAAAAGCTCATCGATAACAAAGATTACAAGCGCATTGAACAGGCTCTTTCAGCTAACCCGGATCTTGCCAATGAAGGCATTCCATATGACGAGGTGAACACTACAAAAGCTCACCCACTGCACAGGATCTGCGACGGAGTATTTTCCGGAAAATATACTGACGCGGAAGGTGTTAAAATGGCAAAGATATTCCTGGAATTTGGCGCAACTATTAATGGCAATGAGTTAATAGAAAAAAAAGACAGTCCTCTTATTGCCGCATCAAGCCTGCAAGCAGACCAGCTCGCAATTTTGTATATAGAGAATGGGGCCAATATCAATCATGCAGGAACACATGGAGGTACCGCATTACACTGGGCAGCGTGGTGCGGAAGAGATAAGGTTGTGCGAAGACTTTTACAGGAGGGAGCCGAAATTAATAAGCGATGTATCGATTTTAAATCCACCCCACTCTTCTGGGCTGTACATGGATTAAAGAATGGGGGTACAAATAGCCTGCGTGATT
The DNA here is from genome assembly GCA_964528095.1 of uncultured Terrimonas sp. Lineage (GTDB taxonomy): Bacteria > Bacteroidota > Bacteroidia > Chitinophagales > Chitinophagaceae > CAZGSG01. The sequence goes on along the minus strand of CAZGSG010000001.1, from coordinate 68,037 downwards.
GTTTGGAATGCGTGCGCCTATTAATTCATGCCGGGGCGGATAAAAGCATCCCCAACGCAGAGGGTAAAACAGTTATTGATCTACTGACTGATAAAGACCTGGAATTAAAAGAGCTATTAAATAGCGATCAAATAACCCAATAGTACGAATACAAACAACAGACCTGGTATTATTATTTAAGGTTTTAAGGTAGCCTATCCTTAAACCCCTATACGAGTATGTTATATTGTCAAACTGTTCAAATTGTAGTATTTTGAATTGGTAAACGCTTACCCGTTAAACCAACTCATGCGACTACTACTTATATTTTTATTCCTGCTATCTATTAATAGAGTCAGGGCACAGTCAACAGAAGTCTCGGCTCAACAACAGGAGTACTTATCGGAATTAAAGATTGCAGGAAAAGAATTTACAGCTGATTTTTATCCTAACTACGCTAAAATTCATTCCCTGCCGGAAAAATCGTTTACTTCAAAAATTGATTCGGTCAGAAAAATTTTCACTACAGCGCTGAATAAGCACAGGGAAAATCTCGACCCTCAATATGTCCTGGAACAACAACTGGAAATCAGGTATTATTTTGACAAACTACTTGCTGAGTACCTCGTAAACCATGAGATCTATACAGGAAAACCATCAGCAGGGTATTCAATAATTCCGGGAAGACTTAAAAAAAATCTTGCAGATTTCAACAAACCCGAATTGCTGACCAACACGGATTTCACCAGTTATTTAAAAGCTTTTCTTTCATCCCGGATAAATATTGAGCTTAAACGACCGGTATATAAAACCCAGGATAATAAACAGCTCAATGCCGCCTGGAAGTTAATACCAACATTTATCTCAAATCAACAATGTAAAGAGTTCTGGCAATTCGACTATCTCTACAGTCATATTGATAATAACGGGATAAAGAATATTCAAACTATTTACCGGCAGTTTGAGTCGACCTGTAAAAACGCTGACTACCGGGGCAGGATAAATACCATCTATTCAGAAGATTCTATAGGGCGGAAAGGGCACTTAATATCTTCCTATAAAACTGTTGGTCCTTTTCAACTGGACCTGCATTTATTTTTACCGGATAGTTTAATGAATGGTAATAAAAGACCCGTGATCATCTATTTTCATGGCGGAAGCTGGTCGGAAGGAAAGCCTGACTGGTTTTTTAACGCTTGTGAAAACTATGCGAAAAAAGGGTGGTTGGCCTGCGCGGTAGAATACAGGACCTATGGCAGGCATGGCACATTGCCTTTTGATGCTGTAATGGATGCAAAATCCGCGATTCGCTGGTTAAGACAGAATGCCAATAAATATAATATCGATCCCGATAAAATTGTGGCGTCTGGCAACTCAGCAGGAGGTCATTTAATATTAGCTGCTGCATTGGCTGATAAATGGAATGAAAAGACCGATAATCCCAACTATAGTCCCGCCCCGAATTTGTTGCTGGTCAATTCAGGCGTTTATGATCTGACTGATCGAACAACGGCCTGGATCAGAAAAGACCTGAAAGATAAAAACATGGTTAAAGAAATTTCCCCGGTTTATCTTATTAAAAAAAATATGCCGCCAACATTAATCATTCATGGTACAGCGGACAAAAACGTTCCCTATTCCTCCGCCAAACTATTTGTAGATGAAATGTTGAAAGCAGGAAATAAGAATATTGAATTTCAACCACTAAATGGTGCAGGGCATTTTATCTGGTTTGATGCAACATACTCACCCGAGGTGGCCAGACTTAGAGCCGATTTTTTAACGAAGTCAGGATTCTGATTATTCTATCACCAGGATGAGTGAGACAAGCTTTGTATAAATAGCGCAGCTAACATTTTATAAATACCACTAATGTGGTATTGTTTTCAGCTTTCAATGATTATACATTTACACTATCCCCTATCAATTCAAACGTACAGTCCCATTAAATTACTCTGCCTGAAGAAAACCATTCAGGGCGTACCAATTTTTTAACTGGCCGGGTATTTACTCCGAGGATTTAATTAGCCAGTAAAGCCAGGATTTATTTTATGCTCCTCTTTAGTAGTCTGTTTACAAAACTGTTCACAAACAGTTAGATAAATCTTATTGTCTAAATCACAAAATCTAGATCAACACTCCCGGTAAATAAATTTCAGGGTATAGCTACTACTATGCAGTAATAGTTGTGCTCCTGCCGAATTGAACAATTATTTTATAACCTGTTTTTAAAACAACTAAGGAGGCACTATGATTGACGACTCTATACAAGGAAAATGGCTGGGTCGAATGATCGACATCCGCGGTTTTGAAGGGAATATTGTTATCAGCCTTCAACAAAACAAAAAAGACGGTGATATAACTGGTTCTTGCGTTGCGACTATTGGCACCAATCACGCATCTTCCGAATTCCGTGGTGATATTAAAGGAAGTCTCACGAAAGAAGGCCTGCAACTCTCCGCATCAGTGGGTGAGAAAGAATCGGTGCTTATCGTGCTAAACGGAAAGCCGGCAAAATTAAAAGAAGGTGGCCTGGGGCTAAAAGGCACTTATGCAATTTCCGGAAGAGGATTCTCACCTCTCCGGGGCGGCGTGATCTGCGCTACGCTCAACCGGCCGATCAAATCCGTGGCGATGGCCACAGAAGCTGTTGCTAAACCTACAACTACACCATCCAATTCTACAAACACAAAAAAAGAAGGAGGCGATCATGAAAGTTGATGGAAAATGGGAAGGAAAATTATTAGACGTTTCAGGACCTGAAGCGTTATTGATACTGGACCTTAAAAGCACCGGCTCCAAGATCAACGGCGATTTCTCTGTTTACTTTTTTACACCGGGTGAAGGTGGTTGCTGCGCGCCGGTGAAACGGTTAGCGCAAACAGGACCGGTTGCCGGCAAGATCGATGACAAGAGCGGTTCCATAAAATTCCAGTACGAGGTCAATATTAATCTTCAACCCATTGCTGTTTCCTTTGAAGCAACAATGATGGATGCTGATCCGCATGCAAGCCAGGCATTGATCGGGTCCTATAATATTGATAAGGGTGGTGATACACTTACCCTGGAAGGAGGGTCCTGCGTACTCTGGCAATTCGCTGATTTTATTGTTAAGCCAAAAAGAAAGGAGGTTAAAAATGGTTAGCTCTATACGTGTACGCACTAACTGCGTTGAAACCGCATGGCATGGAGGCTGTAGCCGCAGCGAACCAACCTGTAATCAATCACAGGTGAATGCTATCGCCGCCGCACTCGATCGCATCTTTATTAAGGTTGACAATTGTAACCTGAACGGGTTGACAGATCTTAAGAATGCCATTAAACGGGCTGATAAGGATGTGGTATGGAAATGTGGTAACCTGGGAGACAGTATTGTAGGCCAGACATCCGGAAACGAGATCACGCTCACTCCTTCCGCCTTCGGCAGCACCCAGGCACGTTTTGACGCGATTGTATTTCACGAAATAGTACATTCGTGTGGTGGCACAGAACTGGATTCCGAAGCTTTCGAAAATCATTGTTACCGTACAGCAGGAGCAACGCCGCCTACTTCCGATGACTTTCCAAAATTTCGTGATGATGGCGGGCGGTTTGTAAACTGGAATGGCAGTACCGGTGCCGTGACAACTAAATCAGGACAAAGCCTTTCTACTAATAATTCAGATTTTGTAGATCCCAGCCCACCCGCTGGAGGAGGAGGAGGAGGATGGATATAAAAGAAAAAATGGACCATACCGCTACAGGCGCCGCGCTTGATAAGGGATTAAACCATCTCTGGTCGCTCAACAAGAGTGGACAGTGGAAAGGTTTTCCCACGCTCGCCGGTGAATCAGCTACCTGGGTCACAGGATTTGTACTGGCGCATATCAGCAATCTCAGTAGTGATAAACAACTTGTTGGGAAAACGGAAAAATTTTTAGCAGCGGCCCGCCACTCTTCCGGTGGCTGGTCGTATGGTTCCCTGGTTCCCTGCGATGCTGATTCAACTGCCTGGTGTTTGCTCGCGCTGCAGGAAAACAACCTGTTGTCACCAGCACAACTGGAAGAAAGCAGGGCTTTCTTATGGAGTCATTTTTCCGGCAATGGTATTTCAACATTTAAAGAAGATACAGGCATTCGTGATTACATAAAAGCGGATGCCAGCCAATCTATAGATGGATGGACGGCCGCGCATGCTGATGTTTCCGCTGCCGCGGTACTCGCTGATCCGGAAAATGAAAAGACACCGGCCATACTAAGCTGGTTACTAAACCAGCAAAACGGCGCAGGCTTCATCAACTCATACTGGTGGCGGGGGCCGCATTATGCTACAACAATTTTATTGCGTGCTTTGTATAAATGTAAATACCGTATGCCTGATGAAGCGGCTAATATGCTCCTAAGAGGATTATTGCGCGAGCAACTGGAAGACGGTGGTTATGGTCTTGGATCATCGATGGTGTCGGATCCTTTTACCACTGCGCTGGCGCTCGAATCATTCACGCATTTAGCTTATACCGGCAATCATTCCAATATGGACCGCTGCGGCAAAGCATTACTTGCTTTACAGGAAAAAAATGGCGGATGGGCCGGCGATTTTACGATGCGTATTCCTGCACCAGGTGTTGTGGATCCAAGTCATGATATACTCTGGAAAAAAACCGGTGGTGGTGGCAATACATTTATAGAGGACAAACAAGGATTATTTGCGACTGCAATGTCGTGCTATGCATTGGAGCGCTGGCAACAGGCACAAGGTAGTTCTGAAGGAGAGTGGCCCGTTTTTAACCCTGAAACCGTATCACCCGCTACGGGTGAATCAGAAATAAAAATCACTGTGCTATAATGCATTGGCATAGCCATTTTCAAGCCGCGTTTTTTGATACCTGGGGAAAAGCCGGCCTGCCCCAGCCGGAAAAATATTTAAAAGAATATACGGGCCTCCGTGAAAAAATATTATTCAACGATGCGCTGGCCGGCCAATCAATCGATCATTCTCCGGCTCTTGAAAAAAAACTATTGGATTCCGTATATGGGTTTGGTGTAATGACCGGTAATCTACTGGCAGAAATGCTAGGCTCTCCTTTTGTATTGACAGGCAATGCTGCAGAATGGTGCGGACGATTTAATTTAGGCATCAGCCTGTTCGATTATGTATGCGATGAAATGGATGGTGCCACTAAAGCAGCTTCACTGGAAGTCTTCCAGACATTTATAAGTGGTAAAAAATCAGGCAATGCTCCTTCTACACCGGTAGAAGCATTATTAAGTAGTCTTGCCGCCAGCATATTGCATGACCCGGAGATCACTAATGAAAAGAAAACAGGAATACTTTCAAAGACTATCAAAAAAATGTTTGCCGCAGAGATCTTTATTTCTTCCGCTTCACTCTCTGCCGAAGCCAATCTGCCACAAATAAAAAAAGCGCTTTATCTTAAATCGGCTGAGCCGTTCCGATTAATGGCCGAAATGACCAGTCGCAAGGCAGGAATAAAAGATCCGCTTGTACTAAAAAATATGCGCCGGGCTGGACAGGCATTAGGAAATTGTTATTGGCTGATTGACGATGCAAAGGATCTCTGGGCTGACCTGGATGCAGGAAGGTGGAATATATTTTTAATGTTGGCCGCTTCCGGGGACCCCCGTATTTTTTTACAACAGCGTGACGCGTTTACTGATAATCGTTTATTAAAAATATGGGAAGGGCAGTTACATGCACAGAAAACAGCAAAACAGATCATTCAGAACCTGGTAAAAGCTGTGGCCCGAATGGATATTCCCAAAAGTACAGAGCAACATGTTATGGGGCTTATCGGGGCTTCTTTATGGCAATGGTATAATTAATTAAAAATGCAAAATTAAAAATTAAAAAGACACTCCGAAAGCCGGGGTTTGTTTTGCATTTTGATTTTTTAATTAATTTTCGGCTGATTGCCTTAAATGGGAAACTCCGGGAGGCAAGTCCCATTGATTCTTTTTATATTTAATAATGTATGCTCCTGTCACCAATTCTCTCCAACGGTTTGGGCCGTTTTCAGATCAGCAGATAAGCTTTGTTTTAGACCGGCTGAAGCACACCGTTATAGCGAAAGATGAATTGCTGATAAAAGAAGGCCAGGTCTGTCGTGATTTTTATTTTGTCAACCGCGGAGCATTCAGGCACTATGTTGTACAGGACAATGGTATTGAAGCAACAATTAACCTGTTTGTAGAAAACGACTGGTTATTCGAGTATAAAAGTTTTATCAGCCAGCAACCGTCTACCGCGGTGATCCAGGCCGTCGAGGAAAGCGATATATTTTCTCTGAGTGCGGCCGACTTTCATGAACTGGTAAAAATCTCCAATGTGTTTTTCCGGCTGGGTACGATTTTCGAGCAGGCTTTGCAGAACCAGGATTATCAGCATAACCGGCTTTCGCCTGAAGAAAAATATGAATTGCTACTGACCAATAAACCGATACTGCTGCAAAAATTTCCATTGAAGTATATCGCTTCTTACCTCGGTATGACACCGGAAACCCTGAGTCGTATCAGGAAAAAAATCAGTTCTTGATTTTCGTCAAGGCATGATTCAACAGGCCCGTTTATGTTTGCGGCATGAACAATTTATTTGAGAAAAAAGCAGGGCTGGCGCTTATCATTTTTACGATACTTTTAGTTTTTACCATGGTGCTACATCCTGCAGGTGGTAATATTGAATACCTGATCAGGATTTCCGGCATGATCATGATCACACATGCTATCGCTATCCTGTCGCTACCTTTTGGATGGATAGGTTTTTGGGGGCTTACCCGAAAAATAGGCACTGATCATTTTTGGCCGATGCTTGGTTTCGCAATGGTCTCAATTGGCATGGTAGCTGTCCTGATTGCTGCTTCAACAAATGGCCTCGCATTGCCGATATATCTTCAGCATTATAAAGATGCAAGCCCGGCAACCCTTGAATCAATCAAGCCGATCCTGCGATATGGTTTTGCCGTGAATCACGCATTCGATTATGTATATACCGGTACGTTCTGTTTGGCCATGTTATGCTGGTCCGTTTCAATTTTAAGCACGAAAAAAATGGCTGCATGGATCGGCTGGCTGGGCATTGTATTGTCACTTGGCTCAGCCGGTATTTTTATATTTGGCGTAGCCGTGAACGACCTGCAGGGGCTTCGTCTTTTTGTGATCAGTATCGTTGCCTGGATATTAATTGTGGGGATTAACCTGGCAAGGCGGCCCAGGGTTTTACCTTAGTACAGGCGGGCAAGTGCAAGAAATTGATCAGGCCGCCTGCAACGAACGGTCATTTTACCTTGTCATTTTGCAAAATGACATACCATGAGCAGGTTTCTTCTATATGGCAGCTTTTTAGTGCTCTTGTTCAGCAACTGTCGCCGTGATAACAATGTACCCCCTTCTGAGATCGAAGGCCGCTGGAAAATGGTCTCTGTAAAGGACAAGACAAGTTCCCAGATATTTCTCCCCCCTGCAGGTGATGAGGGCAAGGTATACATCGTATTTTCAGGAAATAGTTTCTCCGGAAGAACTACCAGGAATATGATCACGGGGGGAACCTTTCAATTGAAGAATTCAACCGATCTTTCTTTTGGAACATTTGCGACCACAGACGCCCTGGAAGATGATTGGGGAAAGCTGATGCAAATCATGCTCGGTGCCTGTTTGATTCAATCGGTCGCTCCCTGCAAGCCTTCTATCATCAATAGACCTTCACCAAATTTATTATCAGTTGATCTGCCAGTTCGATATACGATCGTGCTGGAAAAATTCTGATGCGGGCCAGGGTTGCTGTGAATTTTGAATGGTTAAACCGGCATTCCTTCTGTATTGTTTAATGCTATGTTTGTTTTCTCAGAGTCCGTTTTTATTCCTGCTTATAATGTCAATAATATAATCTCTCCAGCTTGTATTGCCATTGATCAGCTCATCCAATGAGGGCATATAAGGATAATCGGGCAGCACTCCCCTGTTACCATCAGCGCCACTTGTCGCGAATACCTGGTATACGATGGAAGTATGTGCCGTGATGGTTGAATTAGGCAGTTTCAGATCGAGGCCGATCACAGTACCACCGCCCGTATACGATCCGGCGGTTTCTTCGCCAACAATAGTAGCAAGCGCATTACTTTTCATCACAGCCGCAAACGTAGATGCAGCTGAAGAGGTTTTGCCATTCACGTATATAAAAACTTTTCCTTTAAACCGGTTTGGTTTTGGCTGCATTGTCTTTAATTCCTGCGAATATTTTGAAATCTTTACTTCACTAATGCCATCGCTCAATGGGGAAATAAATTCATATTTATTCTTCCGTGCATCATCGGGGATATTGCTGATCGCAAAATGCGCATCGCTGTCGGTAAGCAGGTATTCTCTTTCGATAAACCGGGTAGGTTGACTGATAAAATAACTTACCAATTCCGCAGCCAGCTCTTCTTCACCACCTCCGTTAAAGCTTACATCAATGAGCAGATTGCTGATTTTTTGGGTGGACAGGGTGTCAAAAAAATTACTCATTTTTAAAATAAACCCCTCTTTGTCTACACTGAAGCTTTGCACTGTTAGCACAGCTGTGTTCTTCCCTGGCATCAATTCTAATCGTAACGGTTGTTTTAGTTTTTCCTGATTTGCCTTACTTGTTTCAAGTATTTTTTTGTTAACAGGATTTTTTACCGCCAGCTTATTGCATTCCTGTATAGTTGGAGGCTTTTTCCATTTTTTTTCTACTAACTGGCCCGCTTTATTCCGGAGAGTCACTTCATATATGGCTGGCTGCCCGATAAACAGGTAATACCAGATATTAAATTTCATGCCGCTCATTTCCTGTTCTTTTGAAGACAGCATATACCCGTCAGCAGGAAGATACTGGTACAGTACTTTTAGGATGCTGTCTATCGGGTGCTGATTGATCGTCAGCAGTTCATCGCCCAGTTGTATATCCGTGTCGTCCGTACAGTTTACCACAACATATGCCCTTCCTGCCATAAAATGCAGTTGCAGTGGCAACACCTTCGCGCTTTTCAATAGTTTATCAAACCCCTGTCCATAATTGCAATAGGTATGCTCACAGCGGACCTCCGCAATGAGGTAAGCGATTTTTTTATAAAACTCAATAAAAGCCAGCGGTGCTGTAAGCTGGCGGCCCAGGCTATCCATTTTGTATTGCATGGCTTCCCGGCTATGATGCTTATACAAACCTGGGTGGGTTGTCTCCAGCATTTTACGCAGGTAGTTAAAATCCTCCTGCATGGCAGCGGGTTGCAGTATTCGTTTTTCCGCCAGCGACTGGGCATTGACCGGAAGAGAATTCAACAGCAAAAACAACAAAAAGAAAATAATATTGATTCGCATCTTTTTTTGACAAACTTCTATCGAATAAGATAAGTTGGCAAACCCGGTTTCGCTCAAATCCGGATTTGAGCGAAACTACTCCACGCTTAATCCGGAGTTTTCAAGCGTTTTGCGGAAAGCCGATGGAGAAAGACCCGTGTATTGTTTAAACGTTCGCTGAAAAGTGGCGGGCGAATTAAATCCGCATTCCATTGCCAGTCCGACAATCGTTAGATGTTCTCCGCCTGGTCGTGAAAGCCGGGATTTGAATTCCTGCACACGGTATTGATTGATAAATGTATTGAAACTTGTTTCCATATATTGATTGAGTACAGCGGAAATATTCTTTGGGGTGAGGCCGGTATGCTGAGACAGTTTTTCCAGGTTCAATGCCGGGTTCAGGTATAAGCGGTCCTCTTCCATCGATCTTTTTAAAAGGCCCAGTGCTTCGCTGACCAGTGGCCCGGGTAAGAGCGGGGAGGTTTTTTTATCATCCCCTTTCATTGAACTGGCTACCAGGTATCCTTTAATACCGAGCCAGTAAATAAGTATCGACATCGGGATATATACAGGAAACCAGTCTACTACCCCCATCAGCCAGCCCGAATAAGCTGGCAGTATGTATGGCACCAGGAATACCAGCCAGATCAATTGAAATGCAATGAATAAACGGATGAACAATTGTAACCAGCGAGTGATCGCTGCCGGCGACTGGGCGGTTTGCTTTTTCATGTACGCGTGGAGATAACCCGCGGCCAGCAGCTCATAAATTGTCATGTAGATCCATCCGGGAATATCTGAGTCATGACAGTGTATTTCGACGACTCCGGCCAGCTGATCCCTGTTGCTTGGAGCCCAGCCCAGCCAACTACCAAAATAAAATTCCAGCGCTCCCAGTTTGGGAAGCAGGTCAATCACCACAGGAATAAAATGCAAGCGTTGTTTAGAGCCGAGCTTAAATTCAGGCTCCAGCAACGACCGGATATAAAAATAAATGAGTGGTCCCAGCGGCATGATGACCACCATCGGTACTATATCATGAATGAACAGTACCAGTTCGTTGGTATCAAAGAGGCCGGCGTAATGAAAATAAAGGTGAATTCCCGGCAAGGTAATCAACCCGATAATGCCTGCCAGCAGGCGGGTAGACAAGGTTCGCCTGCGAGACAAAAAAAGCGCGCTGCATATGATAATACCCTGTATTGCGCCAAGCAGTATAATGGTATAAAGAAAATCCTTCATGACGGACGGAAATTAATTTTCTAAATTAAAAAATTATAGGCGGTGTTATTTAAGATAGATGTTAAATCATGTAGAGATTGCCGGATTTCTTTTGAATCATAGCCCGGAGCCTTTCTCTGCATTTTACCGGAAGCCTTCGCAAAAGTGTTTTTAACAGGGGTATGAAGTAACTGCCTGTTTTCACGAATGAAATACTCCTTCGCTCAACCCAGTGCAAATAGCTAAGTTTTTCCTTCGCTCATTTTCACTGATAGCTCCGTGGAAATCCCTATCGGAATAGATGAACTACCAGTTTATTTTGGAAACCCACTGGTAAAGCTGGTCATTTAATGAAGAAATACTGTTGAGATAAACTCTACTAATAAATTAACATCCCGGCCGATAAACAACCTATATATTAGCCTATTAGCTTTGTTATCCGGTAGGGTTAGGCAAAAAATTAAGATCATAATGATCGCTGACCAGGAAAAAATCACGTTCCAAAGAACCTTTGAAACCATTGAAACGTTTTAATCTGCTGACCCTGCATACTTTTTCAAAAACAACAAACAATCATTTACATGAAATACAATCTTCTTGGAAATACAGGCCTCAAAGTATCCGAACTCTGTCTTGGAACCATGACATTTGGTGGTAAGGGAATGTTTAAAGCGATCGGTAGTTTAGAACAGGCTCCTGTAGATGCGCTCGTGAAACGATCCGTAGATGCCGGTATTAATTTTATTGACACCGCCAATGTATACTCCGAGGGCTGGAGCGAAGAACTTACCGGCCAGGCGATCCGCAACCTGGGCCTGCATCGTGATGACCTGGTACTCGCAACAAAAGTGCGTGGTAAAATGGGCGACAAACCCAATGATAGCGGCCTTACCCGTAAACATATCCTGCAACAGGTGGAATTAAGTCTGAAACGTTTGCAGACCGATTATATAGACCTATACCAGATCCATAGTTACGACGCCCTTACACCACTGGAAGAAACCCTCCGCACGTTGGACGACCTGGTGCGTAGCGGCAAAGTGCGGTATATCGGCGCAAGTAATATGGCCGCCTGGCAGCTTATGAAAGCGCTTGGGATCAGCGAATATAATAAGCTGGCAAAATTCGTATCACTGCAGGCGTATTATACAATTGCAGGAAGGGATATAGAACGCGAACTTATTCCCTTGCTCAATGATCAACGACTGGGATTGATGGTATGGTCACCATTAGCAGGCGGCCTGTTAAGTGGTAAATACAGCCGTAACGAGGAAAACAAGGAAGGTGGCCGTCGCGCTAATTTTGATTTCCCTCCTATCAATAAAGAACGCGCATTCGACATCATTGACCTTTTACAACCAATGGCCAAATCAAAAGGCGCTACTGTCGCTCAACTGGCGCTTGCCTGGTTGCTGCATCAGAAAGCGGTGACCACCATTATCATTGGCGCTAATAAGCAGGAGCAATTGGAAGACAACCTCAAATCAGTAGACATACAATTTACAGAAGATGAACTAAAGCAACTGGATGCGGCCAGCAAACTGGGTTCAGAGTACCCTGTATGGATGCTGGAAAGAACAGGCGCTGACCGGCAGAAATAAGAAATAAGCTGTACAGATTATAGCGATAAGCCCGGCATATGACTGCCGGGCTTATTTATTTTAAAGAAATAGCCCGATCATTTTTATTTCCCTGGCCGATCATCGTTTTTAACACTCCAGCGAGTGTTTACCGCAATTGAAGCAGGACCTTATTGAAACCAGTAGCCTGGTTATTAATTTTACATTCGGATCATTCGCTACCAGGAAGAATACAAAATTAACATACCGGAAAGAACTCTGCTGTCTGGCTATTTGTAAATTCACCCCGGAGTTTATATCTTGATCAACCAACCCTTTGACACAGTACCGCCACCCGGGAATTCAAATTCGCCAACCCATTTATAAGCAATTTACCCGTGCTACCACCTGTATAATCAATAAGCCATAATAAATGAAACTCTTAAAGTCATCTCTTCCCCTGCTTCTTTTAGTCAGCGTTTCCTGTTTTGCTCAATCTGAAGACACCGGTGATATCACCGATGTATCAAAGGTCACGTTTTTAAATCCGGGGCTTAGTTATGAAAAGCGGATCGGAAAATTACAGTCACTCTATGGACAGGTATTTTTAAATACTTCCGCATCTTATTCTTACTCCAGCAGTATGGGCAGTACGGGCAGCGTTTATTTTGACCCGGCGGCTACGCTTCAATACAGGTATTATTTTAACGCGCGTCGCCGGGAAGAAAAAGGGAAACGAATTGAAATGAACAGTATGAATTATGTAGGCCCGGTATATGAGTTTGTATCTTCAAAAGCCGCTATCAATTCTGACTATTTTAACGAGGCCAAACGTAGAGCCATCAATAAATTTGGTGTGATATGGGGCATGCAACGCAATTATCCCAAACGGTTCAGTCTTGATCTTAACCTGGGTCTCGGTTATCTTTTTACAAAAGGAACATACCCGGATAATTTTGGAAACATTGTTCGAAAAAATATAGACCAGGTAACTTTTATGGGGCAGATCAATCTCGGTTTCTGGTTGAATAAAAGAAAATAAGCGTACCCATTGTTGTGGTTATGCCTTTATAGCATTACTGATTTATAGCAGTAGATAAGCTACCGGTGAGGTAGCTTATTTTTTTTATCAGGTATTGCAGAAAGCCAGGTGGGGCAGGATACAAATACGCAGATTTCAAAAAAGGCCTAAAAAAAGCCGATTTATGACCCCCGGAGTACTAAAAACGCCTTGTTTAGGCTTGTTATGGGCTATTCATTCGAATACCTGCATAAATCAACTATCTTTAGCAACTAAACAAACCCGCTTCCCGCGGGACGAATTCATTCCTCCTTTTCAAAAATTATTTGCCGGTTAATCAGCCTGGATAAACTCAGACTTAGCAGCAATTAAAAAGGATTCTGCATTGGCCCGGAATGTCAAACCAACGAAGAAAAGTATTATGACTGATAAAGTAAATGAAGAATTTGATGTAGACATGCTTATCAAAAAAGCGTGTAAAATGAACCTGCCCGCGTTGATTCAATACTGTGCAGAACAATCTATACTGGTAGAGGAACGAATAGCCAGCAGACCTGCCGAAAGAGAAACACAATTCCAGATCCGCCGGTACAGGGATTTCGTTTTTTCTTTGTCCGTACTTTTAAAAGGTTATAAGGCGAAACCTTCGGGCATGAGAAACGAGGACTTTCATAAGACCAAGGTCATCTTCGAATCACTGATCGCAAAAAAACAGGTAGACGCTGGTCAGCTTAGTCTTTATGATGGATGGGACCCCTCAGCTTAAAAGCAATATGAATGTAATGGGTGTAATGATTCCCTTCATTACCACATTATCTATCTCTTATGCGCGATTCTTCTTACCTACCAGTCAGCATTTGTTTTGGAAAGATCTGCTTTCGTAGTGGTTATATAATTATTGAAGAATTTTTCCAATTCGCGTTTAGCCCTGTCAGATTTAAGTTTTCCCGATTTGTTATAAATACCAAACACGTTGCCTCCCAGATCCGTGTTGGCTACTAGTTTCAGGGAACGGGTCTTATCATTAAAAGAAGTAAGCGCGAAATTTGGCGCGTTGATCCTGATCCTGCCATCTTTAAACTCATAGGTAACCGTATAATCCATATTAAAGATATCGCCCGCATTTCGTCGGATGGCATTTTTTTCATGCCCGGTAGCCGAGATGGACTCGGGCTCTACTTTGCTTCCCGCGTCCTTCCAGGACAGGTTTGTTTTATTAACGTATAACTCCATTTTTTTGAAGAGCTCTTCTTTCTTTATGCCAGGGAAATCGAGTACAATGAATTTCTTTGTATTATCAGCCGAGCTCACAAAACCATCGGCGGTAAGAATAAAACTATCCTGGGCAATGGATGCTAACGAAAATAAGATCGCGGCACAAAAGATAAAGATTCTCATGCAGGGGTGTTTTGATTAGTGAAACTAAAGTTATAAAACACCTATTTCAAAATAGGGCAACCGGCTAAAATATTTCGTTAAGGTTTTGCCTGTAAAAAAATACTATATGAGCTATTTTAATACAGCCCTAAAGCTATTCTGTTCTTAATGATTTTATCGGGTTAGCCATTGCCGCTTTTAAAGCCTGTATGCTCACTGTTACCAATGCCGTAACAAATGCAAGTAACCCCGCGATAGCAAATACCCACCACCGGATATCAATCCTGTATTCATATTTATTAAGCCAGTCCTTCATCAGCCAAAACGCAAGTGGTGATGCAATAATTACGGCAACCAGTACCAGCCACACAAACTCTTTGGATAACAGCGCCCACAAATTGGATACAGGCGCTCCCAGTACTTTGCGAATACCTATTTCTTTAACCCGCGCTTCTGCCATAAACATAGATAAACCGAACAAACCAAGACAGGATATAAAAATGGCCAGTGCTGCAAAGATGGAAGACAGTTTGCCTACCTGGTTTTCCATCAGGAATTTTTTTCCGAACTCCTCGTCTGCAAAACTGAATTCAAATGGTAATGAAGGGTTGTATTTGCTAAATACAGGCTGAATAGCGGCCAGTGTTTTTTCCAGGTCGGCTGTTGGCTTTAATCGAAGTAAAATAGTATTTACATTATCTGTTTTACTACCATTAAAAAGTATGGCCAGCGGCGACACTGCTTTATAAGGATCAGTCAACACAATATTTTTCGTGATGCCTACAATATTGAGAACACGATCGCCAATTTTCATGGTCTTGCCAACCGGATCTTTATACCCGATCGTTTTCAGCGCAGCTTCATTTAATATTACTGCATTGGAATCTGTTGGATGGTCTCTTAAAAAAGGGCGGCCCTGTACAAATTCCAGCCCTACTGTTTTTTCAAAATCCCATTCTGCCAGGATCGCGTCGAGGGCGATATCATCAGCAGGGTTTTTGCCATCCCAGGAAAAATCGCTCCACTGGTTATACAGCGCTGTCATGGGTTGTGACGCTTTCGCAACCGCTTCTACAGAACCATTCTTCAATAGTTCATTCTTTAGTACATCAAAATTATTTACGAGATCAGTAGTGGCAGTAAATACCAGCATGTTTTCCGGTTTATAACCGATATCACGACTTCTTGCATGTTTGATCTGCTGAAAAACAATGATCGTACTCATGATCAAGCCGATAGATATAGTGAACTGCGATACCACCAATACTTTTCGAAAAGTAACCGGTTTTTTCCCCTGCCTGGTTATTCCTTTCAGTACTTTGATCGGTGCAAAAGATGAAAGATAAAACGCGGGGTAGCTTCCTGCGATCAGCCCGGTAAGAATACACACAAGGGCACCACCAATTAATAGCAGTGTATTATCCAGGTTAAAACGAATATTTTCAAAACCGAGATCATTCAGGTAAGGAAGCAAAAGCGGAATAAATGCAACCGATAATAAAAAAGCAAATAAGGCCGTCAATAAAGACTCTCCGAGAAACTGGAAGATAAGATTACCTCTTCTTGAACCAACGACTTTCCTGATACCTACTTCTTTTGCTCTTTTACCTGAACGGGCTGTAGAGAGATTCATAAAATTGATACAGGCGATCAGCAATACAAAAATGCCGATTATGCCAAACAGCCATACATATTCTATTTTACCCCCGGCATTTACCCAGTTTTTAAAATTATTACGCAGATGCCAGTCCTTCAAAGGGTGCAGGAATAGCGTCATATTCTTTAAGTTCTTATCCTTTTGTACATTGAGTGGTCCGATCTTTTTTGAAAAATCAGCCATTGATGCTCCTTCTTTCAACTCTACCAGGTTCATTAAAAAATTATTGGTCCAGTCGCTCTTATTCGATTTTATCCATTCAGAATAATTAATAACAAACTGGTAGGGAGCAAGAAAATCAAACCGGATCGTGGAATTTACCGGGGGATCCTTTACCAGGGCTGTTACTTTAAAATCACTTTGATTATCCATTTTCACGGTCTTGCCGATCGGGTTGTCGGTCCCAAATAATGCAGTAGCAAAGGATTCAGTAAGGATGATCGAATTAGGATCATTTAATGCGGTAGCGATATTGCCTTTTATTATCGGGAAAGAAAACATGTAGAGAAAATCAGGGTCTACAAACCTGCCGGACTTGCTAAACTTATTATCTCCTACCACCAGGTTATGGATATCGGTCCAGGTAGAGCGGCTTGCCCTTTTTACTTCGGGATAATTATTTTTCAGTTCATCGTACAAAGGAAGCGGTGTAGGCTCCTGTGTATTGCGCTCGTTATTGAAAAAAGTGTTTTTCATGACAAGTGCAATACGATCCTTATTCGCATGGAATTTATCAAAGCTGATTTCCTTTTGTATCCAGAGGCCGATTAGCAAGGCAAAGGTCATTCCGATAGCTAGGCCAAAAATATTTATAAAGGAGAGCGCTTTATTATTCAAAAGATTGCGCCAGGCTGTTTTGAAATAGTTTTTAAACATCCACTTGATTTATACCGATTCGGAACAAAGACAATGCCCGGCTAGAACAAACTAACAATCAACTATTTAATTGAGTTTGTTTTAATAAGGTCGTTCGCTTTTGATACAACGGTGTACATTTTTGGCAGGCATTGCGGAACCTATAAGGTTCCTCCTTAGGCCAATGAGTTCCAATTATATTTTTTGATTCAATGTATTTTAAACCCGGTTGAAAACAACATTATTTAAGTGGCAATACCCCTGGATTAGTTTATTCGAATGGCATCTACCCGGATGATCCGCTGCCTGAACCTATAAGGTTCCCCTGAAAGTCAACTAAAGTGCCCCGTTCAACCTATAAGGTTGCCCTGAAAGCAAAACCTACAGCAAACTGCGAATCACCCTGCACGGATTTCCCACTGCCAGCACATCCGCCGGTATATCCTTAGTGACCACACTGCCCGCACCAATCACACTGCGGTCACCAATGATTACCCCGGGACAAATAATAGCACCGCCACCTATCCATACATCTTCACCAATCACGACAGGTTTGGCAAATTCCAGTCCTGCCGCCCGCTCTCTGTGATCAAACGGATGAGTAGCTGTGTACACCTGCACATTCGGGCCCAATAATGTCCTGCTACCAATCACCACCTTCATCACATCAAGCACAACACAATTGAAATTGAAAAACACTTTTTCGCCCGTGTAGATATTACTACCATAGTCGCAATAAAAAGGTGGTTGCAACCATAAGCCCTCACCTGCACCGGGCAGTAGCTGCTGGATGATATGAGAACGTTCTGCTGGATTGTCCTCCGCACTATTTTTTAATTGTTGTAGCAACAGTCTTGCCCTCGTTCTTTCATCCACTAGTTCTTTATCCAGCGGGTCATATAACTCCCCGACCAGCATTTTTTCTTTTTCTGTACTCATATTGCAAAAATAGCGCAGCTTTGATCGCTATTGATTTAAAATAAAGTTATATGCAGAAATACTGTTAAGTCCGGCATATCTTTCAAAATCATGAAGGCTACACAATTCAAAAAAACTAATTTCGTTTCCCTAATTATATAGCATGACCAGATTTGTTTTTCTTTTATTACTAACATTATCTCTATCCATTATCGCAGAAAAAACAATTGCCCAGCAAAAGAAAACAACATCCGGAACTGTCGAGGTCGATTTTCAAGCCGCATTGAATACGTGTAAGCTCAATGGCAGCATTACTATCTACGATTATCAACGCAAGGCCTGGTTGCTAAGCGATAGCATCGATGCTTCTGTAGCCACACAGCCCGCTTCTACTTTTAAGGTGATCAACCTTCTGATCGCTTTGGAAACCGGTGTTATTCATAACGAAAATGATATCATTAAATGGCCGGGTTCTACAGATACTGTTTTATATGGTTATCGGCCGGAGATCTATAAAGATATGAGTGTAAAAGAGGCATTTGAAGTATCAGCGGGCTGGGTGTTTATTGAGCTGGCGAAAAAAATAGGCCGGCAACGATATGCCCGCTATCTTAAGCAATGCGAATACGGCAATCTCGATCTTTCCTATACTGCTGATGATTTCTGGAATTTTGGCCCAATGAAGATCTCTCCAATGAACCAGGTAAATTTTTTAATCCGTGTTTATGAAGGGCGACTTCCTTTTTCAAAACGGAATTTAGCCATACTTAAGAATGTAATGATCACCGAAACAACACGCGACTATATCCTGCGCTCAAAGACTGGCTGGACCAGGATAGAGGGAAATGATATTGGCTGGTGGGTGGGTTATGTTGAACGGAAAAAGCATGTTTATTTTTTTGCTACCCGGCTTATAAAAGAACGGGCTACGATCAATCCAAATTTTTCCAATTGCAGAAAGGAAGTGACAAGGAATGTGTTGAAACAATTAAAAGCGATCGAATAGATAAACAAAGGATTGCAGGTTTATTTTTCAACTCCCGTTTCGTTTTTTTTACACAATGATCCGCATTTGAGTATTGCGCCGGCATTAAGCCAGTACTACAGAAATTTTTGTTCCTTTACCAGGCTTGCTGCTGATCATAAGCCGACCATTTATTGAGGCCGCGCGCTCCTCCATATTTTTCAGTCCTGCCATTTGCGTCTGTTGCCCAATTTCAAACCCTTTACCATTATCGCTTACCGATAAACAAACGTGGCCATCTTTTTCTTCAATGACGATCTCTACCTGACTGGCTTCTGCATGATACATCACATTACTAAGCGCTTGCTGGCAGATCCTGAAAAAATCAAGCTTAACCTCCTGTGTAAGCAAAAATTCTTTTCCTGTACTTTTAAACACACAGGATATGCCATTTAGAATCGCGAATTCTTTACAGAGCCATTGCAATGTCTCATTCAAACCGAGATCATCTAACATATGCGGGCTGATGGAAAAAGAAATTCGTCGCATTCCTTTGATCAGCAAATCAGATACAGCCAATGCATGCTCCAGCCTGTTTTGAGAAGTAATACTTAAACCCGGAGTATGTTCATTTATCCAGTCAATATCCATTTTTACTACCGAAGCTAATTGCGCAAGCTCCTCGTGTAATTCAACGGCTAAATATTTCCGGTCCTTTTCTATACTCGATTTAAAATGGGTGGCTAAGCTTTTGAATTTTTTATACTTTTCCTCGATCTCCTTTTCCATTTCTTTCCTTGCTGTTACATCCTTGGCAATAGCAAATACGACCTCTCTATCTGGAAAATAAATGGAAGTCCAGTCGAGCCATACTATTTTGCCCGACCTGGTGATATAACGGTTTTGAAAACTGATCAGGGGACTACCATTCAACAATTTTATTCTTTCCCTGCTTGTAGTCTCTCGATCATCCGGGTGTATAAAGCTGGAGATGGGATTGGCAAATAGTTCTTCCTCGGAAAACTCAAGCTTTTGAATGACCGAAGTATTTATTTTTCTGAAATAACCATCTTTGCCAGCAATACATACCAGGTCAGGGGTCATTTCAAAAAAAGGAGACATTTCAAAATCAGGGCCGATCAGGTTTGACATAATTGACTACAGAGCACTACCACTTGTTGATTTAACAACAAAAATACGACTCTATTGTTTATCCCCGAGGGTAGTCCTGACCGCCGGGTTGACTTTCCGAAGGGAAATACCCGGCCCTGCACGAGTAATTGCTATTAAACTCAATACTCCTTCCTTTACCTATCGACCTGTGTACACGCTTCTTATTAACTATGCCTTTATTGAAATAAGTAATATTATTCAACTTTAGCAGGTACAATAATGCCGTCTTATTTTTTGTCTATAATATAAGAGGTCATCTTTTTTACCTGATCATTCTCCAATTCATAGATATCGCAATAATACATATGGAAGGTAATACCGTCTTTTCCTTTACAGGATACTTCTCCATTTACTGCGGCAAGTCTCTCTTCGATGATGATATTATTTTTTGTAGAGTAAGCCATTTTCATATCCTCGGTTTTTGAAAACCATTCCCGCATAGCTACTTTCCCGGTGATTGTCCTGTCTCCTATCATCGTCCATTCTATATCATCTGTCATCATGTCAAGAACGGTTTTAGTATCATTTTTATCAAAAGCTTCAACGATCTGCTGTATTACTTGTTTGTTGCTCATATAAATGGGTTTAAACTATTATTATTTATTTGCTTTTATCTAAAAGGAATAGCGGTTGTTTTATAGTTCAACGCATTGGTGGTGCCACTGGTAATATCCACCGTAATACCTGTTATGCTGGCTGCCATATCGGAGGAGAGAAATACGGCAGTATTGGCTATATCTTCCATCCGCGGAAGTTTTTTCAGCATCGTGTCATCTTCCAGTTTTCCTATCAATACCCGCGCCTCTTCTTTAAAATTGATCAGTGCTTCTGTAAATGGTCTCGAATCAGGAGATCCTGCCGATCGGATATTTATCACCCTTACCCCATCAGGTCCTAACTCTGCAGCAAGATCACGGGAAAAACTTTCAATGGCACAGCAGGCCGGGCCAAAACCGCCCACCATCGCATAAGCTGTTCCACCTGGTGTAGCGGTAAGTGAAAGAATAACCCCAGCCCCCTGTTTGATCATGATCCTTGCCGCTGCTGTAGAAGTGAGGAATTGCGTCTGCATCGCTATATTAACCGGCCGGATAAAATCATCCAGTTCCATTTTCACCAGCGGAATATCCTGTGTATCCTGCAGACCGATCAGGTTGAAAGAAATATCAATGGTGCCTGCTTTTTGCAGCACCGAATCAAGGTATCTGCTGATCGCCTCCCCGTCCATTGCATCTAACTCCGCCGCTTCCGCACGACCTCCAGCAGCAACGATCTCATCCGACACCTGTTGTACCTTGTCCAAATCGCGGCCAGACAGGTATACGGTCGCGCCGGCCCGGGCAAAGGCATGTGCAACTGCGCCGCCAAGTGATTTTTTTCCCACCCCATAAATGATGGCGTTCTTTCTGTCAAGCAGCATATGTTTATCGTTTAATTAATAAAATGAATGTGATACTCTTGTATCCTGTACAAACATATAGCCAATTAAGTCAGGCTAAGAGGTGCAAAAGGGACATTTAAGCGTCTCATTCACGACAGCTGGCTTATAAAAAGTATAGTTATGATCATCCTGTCTCAATATTAATGGGGAGATTTAGGATAATCGCCGAAGCGCTGCCTGCTAAAATTTATTTGCCTTTCTTTTATTACCGTAATAGCTTTATGTAATGGGCATTTTTTTTAAAAATTTCTTTCCCACTGATCCTCTTTTGAAAAAGCATATCCATTACTTCTATTTTGATTCAAACCCGGATATTGATTTTCAACGCAGGTATTCTTTTTTTCCGCATGTAAAAACAACACTTTCCTTCTATAAAGAAGCGCAGTTATCAACAACCGGTGCCGAAACACAGATTACTCATTCACCCGGAGCTCCTTTATTAAAAATCCTTACACAACAGCGAAGTGTTAAAACCGTGGTTCAAAAAGGGCCGATCAAAAAAATTGGTATTGTATTTAACCCGCTTGGATTAAATTATTTTATTGATGAGAATTATAGTGATATCTGTTCAAAAGAAACTCAGTTGTTCCATTGCAACTTGGATCAAGGCTGGAGTGAAGCACTGAACAACTGTTTTTCACTTACCAATTACGACGACATCCTTGCTGTGCTGGAATCTTTCTTAGTGTCACTATACCGCCCCCGCCAGTATGAGCAACTGGATGCGGTGATTCATCATTTAACCGCGCTGAATGAGATGAGCATTGAAGAAATTGCCCGCCAAAATCATTTATCACATCGCAGCCTGAATCGCGAGTTTCTGAAACACCTGGCCCTGTCACCTGAATTGTTCAGAATGATCCTCCGCTTCAGGTATGCCGTAGATAAAAAAATTCTTCACCAGGGGAAACTAAAATATACGGAGCTGGCCTATGAAAGCGGTTATCCCGATCAATCCTATATGATCAGAAGCTTTAAAAAACTGACGGGGCAAACGCCTTCTCAATTTTTCAAAAGCGGGGTACACCTGGGAAATGCAGATACCTTCTGGAAACTGCACACTACGAATATTGTCGTATAAAGACAATTTTTCCGGTCTCGCCGCCATTAGCTTTATGAAAAAAATGAAGGCGCTACTCACTACCTGTTTTCTTTTGTGCTTCTTTCCGGCTAATCTGTTATTTGCACAGAAAGCCTTAAACATTACCCAAACAGATCCAGGGAAATACAAGGTGGCTATTAATAAGCACCTGGACATTATTGAACGTTGGCGAACAGATGAAAATATCAGCGGGGATTCTTTATATAAATTATTATCCTCCTGGGATCAATACCCCAATCCCTCGCGCAAAGGTATTGTCTGTGAGTACAAGCTCAAACTGGATACAAACTATACTGCCAGCTATTTTGTCTATCTGCCCAAAAACTATGATCCATATCGGAAGACGGTACTGCTGGTTTACTATAAGGGTGGCTGGTTATCCAGGAAATCGCTACCGGCAGATTATAACAAGGAATTTATCAATGATAATCCCGCACTGGCTTACCTGGATGAATATAATGTAGTGGAGATATTCCCGGTATTGGAAGCTAAACTGGCTATCTACGGATTTTATGGATATAGCCATTTAAATAAGATGATCATCCAGACAAAAAAACTATTTAATATAGACGACAATAAGGTATATCTCGCCGGTTTTTCTGACGGCGGAGCTTCTGTGTATAATGCCGCTTATCTGGTACCAACAGCATTTGCATGCTTCTACCCCATCAATGCTTCCATGATAAGCGCTCCTTATTATCCCAATCTTATTAATAGGCCCATTTATTCATTTGTAGCCGAAAAAGATGAGTTGTTCGACCGCAGATCCATGCTTACCAAGGCAAGCTATGTTAATCAATTAGGGGGGAACTGGTCCTATCGTGAGATTCCCGGCAGGAAACATTTTTATCACCCTTATCACCAAGAGGTGTTACCTATTTTATTTGATCATATGCAAACTGTGAGCAGGAATCCCCTACCAAACTCTCTTGTATATCACCGTGCATTTAATGATAGCAGCAGTTTTCCCGGCATTGACTGGCTTCAAATAAAAGTGAATACCAGCAAACCGCCGGAAGCTTTCCACTTTACCGATTCAGTACGCACTTATCGCAGCAATGGAGAAGAGAATAATTACCTGTACGGAGAAAAAACGGGACAGGCAAAAGCCCGGTATTTTAATAATTGTTTTACTATAGAAGCTTCGCAGGTGAATAGCATAGAAATATATATTTCACCATTGATGGTAAACATGGATCTACCCGTAAAACTTATTGTGAATGGGAAGGAACGGTTTAACAGCCGCGTTCCATTTTCAAAAGATTTTATGACAAATACATTTCTTACTTACTTTGACCGGCAGCAGGTTTGGGTAAATAAGATCGCAATCGAATTATAAATTTTAAACCTGTTTTCATCAAAAAAGCAATGCCTTTGTGTTTACAAAGGCATTGCAAATAACTTATTGAACAAAAATCAGCACAGCATCAATTTTTCACAAATACGGTATCTGAATTATGTATCACCCCATTGGATATTCTCATTTCGCGGGCGAGGATGCCAGCTTCACCAATATGCACCTGGCCGTTTTTAACTTCTACCAGTAATTCTTTCCCGTTCACCGTTTTTAGTTTATCGCCATCCTTCAGTTCATTGAAAAGTATCTTTCCATTTACAATATGATTATTCAGCAGATCAGTCAGTTTTGGCCTGTTTGCCGGAGTTAAAAGATCATCTAAAAAACCTTTTTCCAGTTTTTCAAAAGCCAGGTCAGATGGAGCAAAAAAAGTAAAAGGCCCTGTACTGCTTAACAGTTGGTCCAGGTCTGAAAAATGAACGCCTTTCTTTAGTGATTTCAGGTTTTTGTCAGTATTGACTACCTGCGTAATGTTTGACATTTTTATTGATTTATCTGCCGGCAGAATAACCGGCAACAGGAGAAGGTACGCTTAAATAACCGTTAGAAGCGTTAATCTTTGAAATACGGTTTCGTTAATAATCCTTTTGTATGAGGTAAATCGCGTTTTACCTGGCGGTTCATCCCGGTAAAGCAGGCATTGGCACCAAACCATTCAACTGCTCCCTAAAACCATGCAACTCGCCCCTTCCATTTGGTAAAGGCCTGTGCAGCAGGCTAGTTTTGTTGAGCAATCCACATGTAAATGTTCCAACAAATCATCTTATCTCTTTTTTTCTGCAGCAGTTTACTGGTGGCAAATGCCCAGGTGCTTGTGACGGGCACAGTAAAAGATCCACATAAAAAGCCCTTAGCCGGTGTGAGCATCGTTATCAAAAACAGCTACTCCGGTGCCAGTTCCGACCAGGCCGGTAATTTTTCTTTTACCTGCACGGATACCGGCAGGCTATTGATCCTGGTCACGCTATTGGAATATGAGCCGCTACAACAGGAGTTATGGATCGGCAAACAAAATATTCACCTTAACCTGGTATTGAAAGAAACGCTTACCGAATTGAAAGCGGTGACTATATCCGCCGGCAGTTTTGAAGCCAGTGATCGAAAAAGGACCACGGTCTTAAAATCGATCGATATTGTAACATCAGCCGGTCAGCAGGCTGATATTGTAGCAGCTTTAAAAACGCTACCCGGCGCGCAGCAGGTTGGTGAAACAGAAGGCCTTTTCGTCAGAGGTGGCACCGGGGCCGAAACTAAAGTGTTTATTGATGGTATGATGGTGGCAAACCCTTTTTATAGCAGCGTACCTGATATAGCACAACGAGGCCGTTTTTCTCCCTTACTTTTTAAGGGAACCAATTTCAGTTCGGGTGCTTACTCCGCACAATATGGACAGGCTTTATCCTCAGCCCTGGTACTCGAAAGCCTGGACCTTCCAACCCGTTCAGAATCTAACTGGATCATTTCATCGGCGCAGATGAGTGTGACAGGTCAGCACCTGGATAAAACAAAGACCGGCAGTATTGGCGGTGGCATCAGTTATTCCAATCTCTCGCCCTACTTCGGTGTGGTGAAACAGAAATATGATTATACAAAAGCGCCCGAGATCGTCAATCTTGAATTACATGCGAGAGAAAAGACCAAAAAAGGAATGATCAAGTTTTATGGATATGCAAACTACAGTAGTATCGGGTTTAATAAGCCAGGATTGGATATAGTTAATAGCAGGCTGCGATTCAGGCTTTTCAACCGGAATATGTATAACAATCTTACTTATACCGGTCGGTTAACACATCAATGGAATTTATACGCAGGACTCTCATTAAGCTATAACAGTGATGATATAAGAATACAACAGTCGCTCAGCGATTCATTACCTGGCTATTTTTTACCGGTAATTGATAATATTACGAGGCAGGCCCGGATCGTATTTACTAAAAACCTGCGAGGTATCAGCAAATTTTACATAGGTGCAGAAGCACAGGGAATAACAGATAAGATACAGGCAAAAGACAGTATTCCTTTTACCCGCATACACGATAATTATTTCGCCGCATTTGCAGAAACAGAAATTTATGTATCTACCAGGTTTGCCGCCAGGGCCGGCCTGCGGTTAGAGCATAGCAGCTTATTGAATCAAACCGCGTTTTCACCAAGGATATCGATAGCTTATAAACTGACCGGTCAATCCCAACTCTCTGCAGCGTTTGGCGATTTTTATCAAAAACCGGAGACCAATTACCTATTTCGTACTACACAACTCAGCTTCTCCAAAGCAGCACATTATATCCTCAATTATCAATATGCCGCCAATGGGCAAACGCTAAGAGCAGAGCTATTCCATAAACAGTATCACCAGCTTATTAGTTATCCGATGGGTTTATCATCGCAGCTTTCTAACAATGGTAGTGGTTATGCAAAAGGGTTTGAACTATTCTGGAGAGATAAAAAATCGATCAGGGGGGCCGACTACTGGGTATCCTATTCATTTCTTGATACAAAGCGACAGTGGCTGGACTATCCTTCCAGCGTACAGCCTGGCTTTGCAGCTAAACATACTGCCAGCCTGGTCCTAAAGAAATTTGTACCTGCGATCACTACCAATTTTTCGATGACTTACACATACGCATCGGGCAGACCCTACTATAACCCTAATCGCAGTCAAAAAGAATTCATGCAAGACCGCACAATCGATTTTAATACCATGGGCTTCCAGGTCAATTACCTGACACAGATTGGTAAAGCCTACACCGTGCTGATATTTAATATGAGTAATGTATTAGGGAATACACAAGTGTATACCTATAGGTTTGCAACAACCGCAGATGCCAGTGGAATTTATCGACGGGAAACAATCACCCCGATGGCCAGGCGATTCTTTTTCATCGGCGCTTATATCAGCATCGGAAATGACCGAAGAAAAGAAGTGATTGATTAAAAAACAGCTTATTAAACTTTTAAATATTAATAAAATGAAAAAGATCATCCTCATCACCGGTATCATTTGTACAACAGGCATGGTATTGTCGGCACAAACCGGTACTGAAGCAAACAGCAAGTTCATTTCGGCTATGCAAAATAATATTCAGCAGTTGGATACGGCCCAGGCAGGTAGCAGCTTTATGTTGCTGGCTAATAATTTTGATCGGATTGCAGAGGCAGAAAAAACAAAATGGGAACCCTATTACTATGCCGCATATTGTTATGGTTTGATGGCATTGAACGCGCCGGATGTTTCTAAAATCGATCTGCTCGCAGATAAAGCAGTGGGGTTTCTTTCTACTGCGGCCAAACTGCAACCCAACAATTCTGAGATCTCGACTGTGTTTGCCATGATCAAGTCGGCCCAACTGGCCGCCGACCCGATGAACCGATGGATGAGTCTCGGCCAGGCTATTGATACTCACCTGGCGGACGCGAAAAAACAGGACCCCACTAATCCAAGACCTTATTTTATTGAAGCAAGGATCAAATACCGCACACCAGAAGGTCTTGGAGGTGGTAAAGAAGTTGCAAAAAAATTATTGGCTGAGGGCATCAAAAAATCCGCCAGTTTTGTAGCTACAAGCCCTATTACACCAGCATGGGGTTTAAAAAATGCAGAACTTTTTTTACAGAAGTTGAACACAACTGAATAATTTTTAAACCATTTGAGAAAAAAATACAAGTGTAGAACTGAATACCGTAACTATACAGTGTGTATTAATAACCGCAGCAATTCTCATGAGCCTGTCAACCATACTAAAACGACCTTTTCCTATTAATAGTTCCTGGCAGGGCAAGCTAAGGACAGCAATATTCTTTGGTCTTTTTATCTTTTTATTCCTGCTGATCTTTAAACCTTTTCGGTTGGATAGTTTTCCTGCTGGCAGGTTGTGGTGGATCATATCCTTATATGCGCTGATCACTTTTAGCTGTGTTTTTCTTTCTTCCGTCATAATCCCCATCCTGGCACCTGGTTATTTTTGCGAACCCGCCTGGACAACTGCCCGGCAGATTTTTTTTATTGCAATGGTTGTTGTGCTGGTCGGACTAGTGAATTATCTTGTTTCTCCACTCCTGTTTGGCTCAACATTGAGTTTCCGTGACGCGCTCTGGTACCAGGGCATCACTTTATTGATCGCAATGTTGCCCGTTACGCTTTATATTCTTGTCAGGGAAAACCAGCTATTAAAAACATTCCGCGAACAGGCAGGTATACTTGAAAAAAAGCTGCAGGAAAAGAATGAATTGCAAAAGCTACAGGCAGAGAAAAAAGAAGAGGAAAAAAAAACGACCGGCATAATCATACTGGAAGGGGACTACCAGGATGAACGGATAGAAATCGCTTCGCAACGATTGTACATGGTACAGTCCGCCAACAATTATATCAAGGTCTATGCGGAACAAAAGGGGAAAGTATCATACTCCATCATCCGGCTGACTATGAAAAAGGCAGAAGATCTGTTAACCGCCAATGGAGCTTTTTTCCGCTGCCATCGCATGTATATCATTAATCTCGACAAGATTGTTCACGTACAGGGAAATGCACAAGGTTATAAGGCGATCATTGAAGGTATAGACGAACCGGTTCCCATATCAAGAAATCTGAACACGGAATTTTCAGACAGGTTGCTGGCCATCCGTAAAGAGATACTCTAGGGGACGCATTATTTAACCGGGAAGATAAGTTGTTTGAAAAAGAGGTTGTTATTGCCGGTGCCCTGTACCACCAGGCGAAAACTACCGGTAATATCGCTGGTATAAAAACTTATTTCCGAACTTCCTGACTTATCAAGTTGAACCTGGTGATTCCAGTAGATCGTGGAGAGGTACATCGGTTCATTGATAGCTGATACGGTATAATCTATAGGATAAAATTCCTTCGGCATACTGACGCCCTTGATCAGTACAACAGAAGGGTTTTTCTCTTCGAGGTCACAACCGGAATAAATGAAAGGTGTATTTCTTAAAATAACATCGTTACTAATATAATGCCTAATGTACCGTTGACCTTTTACGGGCACATACATACGCCAGTTATGTCCAGGCAATGGACAATTTATCCCGCCAGTAACACAGATATAATCTCCACACCTGTTCACACCCTGTACGAGAGGAGCGTTTGCGGCATACAGGCTACCATCTTTTTTACTGGAAACGATCACTTCTTTCAGGGTTACATTTTTTTCAAGTCCCTGGAGTTCTTGTTCTGTGCTCGATCGTCCAACAGCAAATGAGGAAGTAGTACCCGGTACTTCATGGCTGGCCAGCCAGTTATTGACCAGATGATAAGGGTCGGTAAACCTGATATCGATGCCCGTTTTATCTTTCTGGTTTACCGATAAAACGAGTTTCCGGCCAGCAACAACCAGTAAATCCTCGGTACTCATTTCAAAACGGCCAATTTCATCTGTTGAAACCAGGTTCAATAATGAATCGCTCAAGGCGCTTACGGTAACTGGCTTTTTAAGCTGTTTGCCAAAACGCGTTACAGCACCTGTAAATCTTGGAGAACTATAGTTTTGTAAAGTATCGACGGCTTTCGTGTTTATCAACTCCTGCCAGGTGTACCGTCGCCATCCTTTTACCAGTACTACATTTTCGAGATACTCCTTATTATTGAACAACCGCTGACCAGGGTCAACCGGCAACTTCCCCAGTTCATGCATAAGGTATGAATAGCTTTCAATATCCTGCTGGTTATTGTTTTCAATACGATTATTCTGTACACATGCGACAGACAACTTGCCTGTCAACGGTTTGCCTGTTTTCTCATCGGTTAGCCGCAGGGTGAGTTTTACTTTATCTCTTGTAGTATAAACAGGTTTATCAGTAGTAATACTCAATATTTCCTGTTGATTATAATGTGCAAAAAAGAGTCGCTCGGCTAAGGGCCTGTCAAGACTATCCAGTAGCGTAATAATTGCAAGACCCCGGGGAATTTCCTGTAAAGAGAGCTTCAGGCTAATGCCGCCAGCATTGGCTTGTAAAGGGACATTGGCAAAAGCCTCGCGATAATTATGCACCAGCACTTTTATAGCTGTTCTTTTTGCTGCCATGATCTGTAGCTTCAATGTATCATCGGCTATTGCGTTGGCAATGCTAATAAGCGGCCGGTCACTTTGCGCCCCTGGTAATTGATAAGTCGTATCGGTTAAACCAGGTGTTTGTATGAGCCTGACCGAATAGCTGCTGCCCTTTACAGGACTGATACTAAACCGGCCCATTCCATGACTATCCGTACTGATCGTATCTACAACCCTGTTATCCCTGTATAATTCGCCTTTTAGTTGCATGGGCCGTCCATTATTGGTCTTTGCCTCCCAGCCTACCTGGTTCAATAAGCCTTCAACCAGACTACCGCCCTCGGGATAAAAACCTATTTTGATGGTTTCCTTCTGCCTGTCCGGCAAATTCAGGCTCAGGTATTTTATTTCATTATCATGTTTTACCTCAACGAACAAAGTTCCATTTGTACTGGCAAGATCAGCTTCTGGTATAGTGATCTGGTATTCTCCATGAATATCAGTTTTTGTTTTTTTTGGGGCAGCATTGCCAAGGTTGTAACTTATATTATATACAGTTGCTTTTTTAGTTTCAGTAATGCCGGTAGTAGTAGAAACTTTTACCAATACCCTGGCTGGTCCGGGCTGTTCTTTTATTGAGTCAAGTAATATAAGGGAGGCTTTGAAACTTTGTGCTGCGGTTGTCTTAATAACGATTGGCTGCTTAAAAACATCCACTGGATGCCCTTGCTTATCCATAACATTTGTATAAGCCAGCAATTGGTAATTACCAGGCGCTATAGTATCGGGCAACATCAAATTACCAAAACCATGGCCATTACTTATCTTATACTTTTCTTCAAGCATTATTCTTTTATCATCACTTCTTACAAGCACGATAGCAAGGGTATGATGAGCAATAGTATTGGTATCATTTAGCAGGTATGCGGTAAACCAGATATTTTCGTTATTGGTATATATCGTTTTATCATAATGCACAAAGAGTATTGAAGCGGGTTTATTTATCGAATACAACTCCAGCTTAGCCAGGATGGTATCGATAAATTGACTATGCTGGGCATTTAATTGTATGCTGACAAGTATTGACGAACATATCAATACCAGGAAGGCTCGGAATTTTTTTCTCACGTTATTTTTATGCTGCTTATTAAGAAGTATAAAAATATCATACTAATCCGAACAAACCTGAACTAGTATGATCGGATTTAAAAGTTAGGCCTATGCAACCTGCCTTTGTCGGACCCATGACCCCAATGGTATCTTTTGTTTACCAGGTTTTCTATTTGGTGCCTGCTGATTTGACCCATTGCAATGCAAAGTCATTTACTTCATCCAGCCGGTCTACCCGTTCTATTTTTTCAGCTGATTTTTTCTGCTCCTGGAAATAGTGATCGCAATTAGGATAAACCTTATAGGTAAGATTTGTTTTGCCTTTCCTGAGAAATTCCAACCGGGCATAATCCATATCCAGTATCGTCTGGTTATTGTCTTTTCCTCCCGCCAGGTACAAGATCGGTATATTCAGTTTCAGCATATTCTCCAGCGGAGTAGTGGCGCTAAAACTTGCCCATTTTTTATACGTAGCGCCATACCATCTTTGTGAGACACTTTCCGGGTCTTTATAGATTTTCGCATATTCTGTATACAGTGAATCGACAATATACTGGCCTTCCTCCGGTGTGATCTCTCCTTTTTCAGCACTGAGTCTTGCCTGCAGTATAAAATCATAGAGCTGATTGAGCGCATTTCCTACAAAACATACCACATGCGTGACTTTTTTATTAAGTACGGCCACACGCGGCGCCACCTGCGATCCTTCAGAATAACCCATCACGATGATGTGTTCCCTATCGACATTCTTATTTTTTGTTATATAGTCAATGGCGGCCGAAGCTGTTTCTGCTCTCCAGTCAAGACTATACAATTGCGTGTATTGCTCATTTTCCGGGTAATAGGCACGTCCGGATTCCGTATAACGTAAAGTATCATAAATTGGTATCCCCGGTTTACTGATCACGGCAATTATATAATCTTTGGAGTAATTCCGTATCCGAAGCGCCAGTGAACTGGATGTTCTACCCTCCTTGTTGCGGTAATACATTGGGAAATTGCCCGACCCGTCTAAATAAACAAGCAGGGGTTTTTTCTCTTCATCTTTTGTTTTTGTGATATGGACCTCAAATTCTCCCAATCCTTTTTTGTTTAACCGGATATGCTGGAAAGCCGTGTCCGGTCGCTGTGCAACAGCTACAGCCGATAAGATAATAACACCAGGAATAAATATCCAGTTTTTCATTCGCTATAGTTTAATAAATAAAGAGCCGAAATGTACGAACGTTTACGTATTTAATTTTGCCTTTTTTACTGAAAGCATGATCGCAGTACCTGAAAAATAATATTCGCTTAATATGGTTGCCTGGCTTTGTTTTTCATTCCTTGTTTTCTATCTTTCCCGCCAAGAAGATTCAATTGAAAAAAAGCCTGTTCATCTCCCTTCTTTTTATTTTTGGCCTGCTCTATCGCAGCCCTCATTTGTTCGCGCAGGATATTAAGCCCGATACAGTAAGAATAGGTATTTATATTACCAGCATTCACGATATTGATTTTAAACAGAAAGAATATTCAGTGAATTTCTGGATCTGGCTAAAGTACAGGAACAGGGCTTTTGATTTTTTACAGAACCTTGAAGTGCCGCAGGCAAAAACAGTGGATAAATCATTCGCGGTTATTGATAGTTCAGGTGAGCAAGTATATATGCAAATGAAACTACAATGCGTAATGAAGGATTCCTGGAAGATCGGCAACTTCCCTTTCGACAGGCAGAAACTGCGTCTATCGATTGAAAATTCACAGTTTGATTCACGCGCTCTTGTGTTTTTACCTGATACATTAGGCAATCATTATGATCCACGTTTTACATTGAGCGGGTGGCGCATAGACAGCTGCGAGATCTCAACAGGTGTAAAAGCCTATGAGACGGGTTTCGGCGACGAAAGCCTTGCAAAACCCCATACAGAATATAGCTCATTCAAGGTCAGAATCGGCATTAACCGCGACGCAACCGGGTTGTTCTGGAAGATGTTTTTGGGAATGTACATTGCTGCATTGATCGCCTATATCTGTTTTTACATTCATGCCGATGGTATCGATTCCCGTTTTGGTCTCAGTGTGGGTTCTTTGTTTGCCGTGATAGGTAATAAATATATAATTGATTCCTCCCTGCCCGAATCTACCTCTTTCACCCTTGTGGATACATTGCATGGCCTTACGCTATTTTTTATTTTCCTGGTTATAACGGCTACCGCCTGGTCGTTGAAACTGGTCAAAAAAAATCAGCATGTAAAAGCACAACGTTTTGATATGATCATTGCGCAGGTACTACTTGCGCTTTATATAATTGCGAACATATATTTCATTTCACAAGCGGATAGTTAGTTTTCATTCATTAAAGTGACACCTGCCCGGTTTTATAAAAGGCCGCATAAACAAAAAATTATTACTGGCAGGGAATTTTATTTGCCTCGGATTGCTGATCAATATCGTTATTAACGCCGCTCTTTCAGCACCTCTTCCATTTCAAAAATTTGCTTTTGATCAACCGAATATTGCGGTGATGCACTTCCCATTTATTCTATTACCTGGTTGTATTGGCCACTGGTCCTATTAGCACACCTGGCGGCAATAAAAAAATTAATAACCTCCCTTTAGATCCATCTTCAATTGTTACCCGCTGCCTGAAAAGTATTTAGTTTATCGTTGATCCGTACAGATCCATTAATTTCGCGCCCATGGATTTATCAGGAGTAAAACTAGTAGCCGCAGATATGGACGGCACACTTCTTAACCCGGCCCACGAATTGAATGATGATTTTTATCCTTTATTTTTTAAGATGAAAGAAAAGGGCATCCTGTTTGCGGCAGCCAGCGGTCGCCAGTATTTTAACCTTAGAAATAAATTTGAACCTGTCAGGAATGAGATGGCTTTCATTGCAGAGAACGGGAGTTATGTTGTATACAAAGGGAAAGACATTTTTGTACAGGCCATGGATCGTGAGACAGTACATTCCCTGATCACCATTGCCAGAACAATACCGGCTACAGATATTATCCTGTGTGGTAAAAAAAATGCTTACCTGGAAAATACCGCGCCTGAGTTCATGAGCTATGTAAATATGTATTATGACCAGCAACAGGTGGTCGACGACCTGCTGGAAGTGGAAGACGATGAATTTTTAAAGATCGCCATTTGCGACCTGGGAGGATCAGAAAAAAACAGCCTCCCGCATTTTATTCATTTACAGGATCAGTTGCAGGTAAAGGTATCCGGCAGGATATGGCTCGATCTCTCTCATAAACTGGCCAACAAAGGCACAGCGTTAAAAATGCTGCAGCAGCAACATGGTATCAGCTCCGCGGAAACAATGGTGTTTGGCGATTACCTCAATGATCTCGAGATGATGCAGGAGGCCTATTTTAGCTATGCAATGGAAAACGCGCATGCTGATGTCAAAAAAGTTTCCCGTTTTATTACAAAGAGTAATGCCGAGAACGGCGTGGGAATCGTATTGCGGGAAATGCTGGACCAGCTTGTATAACTGAAATCTTTCAGGCAGGCAGCCCTTATTATCTTAAGGTAATAAACAATGAGCTTCTTACCTCTTTCCGCAGGTTACGGCTTCTATGACCTTTCCCTGTAGTGTCTTCCACCAGCAGCACATCGCCCTGCTTAAAGATCCTTTTTTCACCCAACGAGGTCTCGATTTCTATTTCTCCATCCATCAACGCAATGTATTGTCTTGCCGGCGCGTGATGAAAATCGTAGTCATACGGCTCTACCACTTTCCTGAAAATAAGCTGGTCCACTTTTTCTCCTGCAGATAAAAAACCGATCGTTCCCCCATCCTGCAGCGGCACTCTTTTTTCCTCAAAACGGCTATCGCCATTTTCATCTGTGTAAATGCGTGTTACTAAATAGTCTTCCATTAGTTGAATTTTTTATTATACCAATCTATTGATAGTTGCAGGTCTTTCTGTGATAACTGGTGGCCGGTCTGTAACTCGTGTGCTTCCACATCAAACCCGGCATTCTTCAACAATGCAACAAAGCTGTCAGTGGCAGCACGATCAATAGTAGGGTCTGCGGCACCATTGCTCATAAATACAGGGGTATGTTTATCATTCTTTAGTTGTTCATCTATTTTTTTAAACGGCTGCATTGGACGATATAAAATAGCCCCAGCAAGGAAAGATGGATATAATAACAGGGTACTGCCGGCAATATTTGCTCCATTCGAGTAGCCAAGAGCAATGATCTTAGTGAGATCAAATTTTTCTTTTTCCGCCAGCGCGCTGATAAATTCAACCATTTCATGTGTACGGAATGCCAGGTCCTTTTCATCAAAAACCCCCATACCCAATCTTTTAAAAAACCGGGGCATTCCATTTTCAGATACATTGCCACGCAGACTGAGCACATTAAACCCAGTTCCAAAATTTTCTGCCAATGGTAAAAGATCGTTCTCATCGCCGCCGGTGCCATGTAATAACAACAGTGTATTCGCATTGCTATTACCAGTTGGCTTCCAGATATATTTTAATTGTGTGTAATCCATTTTAATAAAGTTTAAATGACCTCCATCTTAAACTAATGGAGGTCGGTTATTTAGTCCAGCTTAACCAGGTGCGCTTCAATTTTTTTACGCTGTGGTTCATACTGCACAGGGAGTTTCAGGTTTTTACCCAATTCTTCCAAAGGTTCATCAACGGTAAAACCAGGATTATCGGTTGCTATTTCAAACAATACACCGCCTGGCTCCCTGAAGTATAATGAATGAAAATAGTTGCGGTCGATCTGTGGAGTAATATGCAATCCCTTTGCAACGATCTTTTCTCTCAGGGCCATTTGTGTAGCATCATCTTTTACCCTGAAAGCAATGTGATGTACAGTTCCATTAGCACCGAGACCGGACTTTTCTGTTGGTAATTCAACCAAATCGATAATATTTGCCGTGTCGATGGCATCAGTCGCATAACGGTACCGGTTGCCTTCCTGCTCAATCAGTTTATATTCAAATATCTCCGTCAGGATTTCAGCAGTAGGTTTTATATCATTCAGGGTAAGCGTGGTATTATAGAAACCACGGGTAGCAACGGCTTCATTTACTTCAGTAGTCACATAAGGTTTTCTCGGATCTGCTGTTTTGGGTATGATCAGTTCAAGCTTCAGGCCATCAGGATCATTAAAACTCAGGTATTTTTCGCCAAAGCGTTCGGCTGGTTTATTATACAACACATTAAATTCTTCAAATCGTTTGATCCAGAAATCGAAACTGCCTGCTGGCACAGCATAACCAATTTCCGTGGCCATGCCCGCCCCACGACGACCCTGCCTTACAGCACTTCCCCAGGGAAAGAAGGTGAGTATAGTGCCGGGACTACCCAGCTCATCACCAAAATAAAAGTGATAGGTCTGCGGATCGTCAAAGTTTACAGTTCTTTTCACAAACCGTAAGCCCAATACCCTGGTATAAAAATCGAAATTGCGTTTTGCATCACCGGCTATCGCAGTTATGTGATGTATGCCTTGTATCCTGTTGTTCATAATCGTTTGTTTTAATGGTGTAAAACTCCATTATTTAAAAACCATTTCCATTGAACTAGGACAAGAAAAGAGGTCCGGGGCTTAAACGTTTGCCTGGCCGAAGATCTGCTCAATCGGCAGTGCTTCATTTTTTTGACAGTTTTGTCCTCACCTTGCTCAAAAACTCAGGAGAGAATCCCAGGTAAGAAGCGATATAATGCTGGGCTACACGCTGTGGTATCGTAGGATACCGTTCCAGGAAATCCAGGTATTTTTCAACAGCTGTCGTGGCAATGGTTTTAAACAACCGCTCCTGCATACGCGAAAGATTGCGCTGTACCATGATGCGGAACATTCTCTCGAAACAAGGCGCTTTCTGAAGCAGGGTTTCTTTGCTGGCAGGCGTCAACATCAATAGCTCGCAATCTTCCAGTGTTTCTATAAACATGCGGCTGGGCTTTTGTTCATGAAAACTCGCGATATCACTTACCCACCAGTCTTCAATTGCAAATTGTAAGGTCACTTCCGCACCTGTCTCGTTAATATAATAAGTGCGGATGCAGCCTTTGTTAATGTATGCTTCGAACTTACAGATCTCCCCTTCTTGTAGTAAAAATGTTTTTTTGGCAATTTTTTTATACTGAAGCTGGGAGTTGAATATGCCGAGATCCTCTTTGGATACAGTAATATGCCTGGCAGCATGTTGATTGATAGCTTCGAACATGATCAAAGTTACGGATTACAAAAAATCCCTTGTCAACGCAGCGGTAAAATTACCAATTGCTGTTGCTTTAATGCCGGATGATGAATAACTTTCGTTACCGAATGAGCAGGTAATGAAAAAAGCCGACATCATACATTCCCGTTTATTGAATCAACAAATTGCCAATAGCTATTTTCAGCAACCGGGAGAACTTGTAGAATGGATGGGTGCTATGCAGGCCCAGGAATACGCAATGGCTAAATGGGCCATCGGCTTGCGGATACCTGGCTCAACGGACGCGATGGTTGAATCAGCTTTTAATAAGGGCGGGATTTTGCGCACGCACCTGCTACGACCTACCTGGCATTTTGTTTCCCCCACAGATATCCGCTGGATGCTTGCCTTATCTGCACCGCGCATTAATGCGATCGGCGCTTATATGTATCGTCAGCTAAAACTGGATAATGCCATATTCAGACGCAGTGCCGCAGTTTTATTAAAAACCCTGGAAGGCGGCAAATACCTTACCAGGACCGAATTACAGGAGGCTTTAAAACAGAAAAAGATCATTGCAGATGGACTTCGGCTGGGTTATATTATGATGCACGCTGAACTGGAAGGGCTTATTTGCAGCGGGCCAAGACAGGGTAAACAATTTACTTATGCGCTATTGGAAGAGCGGGTACCACCAGTCCCTGCCCTTACCCGTGACGAATCACTTGCATTGCTTGCCAAAAAGTATTTCAGCAGCAGGGGTCCGGCCACAACGATTGATTTTGCAACCTGGTCAGGGCTTACGATAACGGATTCGAAATAAGCCCCGCATACACTGGATAAAGATTTGATCAAAGAGCGGGTAAATAGGTGGGAGTATATCTTTAAGCCGATGGCTGTTACTAAGATGAATAACACAGCGCATTCTTTCCTGATGCCTGATTATGATGAATACGGAATGGGTTACAAGGATCGTAGTGCGCTTGCCGGAAGTATTAAAAAGGATGAAAAGTACGTTTTACCCGGTGCTAAATATAACCGTTACCTGGTTATCAATGGAGTGATAGAAGGCACCTGGAACAGGATAATAAAAAAGCCCGGAACAGAAGTCCAGGCTTTTCCATATGGGAAATTAAATAAAACACAGGAAAGTTTAATCCGTAAAGCAATAAAAAAATATGAGAATTTTTACAGGAAACAAACCTGTTAAAAAAAACAGTCAGTATTAGTTATCTTTTTTCTCCTCGGCTTTTTTTAGTTTAAGCTCATTCTTTTTTTCGATCAGGTTATTTTCAGCGTATTTCTTTAAAAAAAGGTTCTTTTTAAAATTCACTTCGTTTTCTTTAACAAGATTTAATTTCAGATTATGCACTTCGTTAAGATCAACGTTTTTTACTTTATGATTATCTACGTTGGCTTTTTTCACAACAACTAAATCATGGCCGCCTTTCAATTTTGAGAGTTTTACATCGATCTTTTTCATCTCATAACTGAGACGGTTCTTTTCATAAGGAGTTTTTTTGATTTCATAGCGCTGCTTCATACGATCAAAAGACTTATAATATCCGCCATTAACATGCTTGGGTGTGGGTGGTGCTGCAGGTGACAGCGACTTCAATTTATTGATCAGTTCTTTATGCTGATCCCATTGATCGGCTGGTATTTCCTTACCATCAACAACCACCTTTATGATCTTTTCGTCCAGTTGTTTGATTTTATAGGTCTTGCCATCTTTCTCTTTGGCTTCAATTGTTGTTTGTTTCTCCTTGCCGTCCTCTTTTGTTGTACTGACACTTGTACTTGAAAAATTGGATTCGTTCTTCTTTTCGCTAAGGGTCAGTTTTATTGGTTTTGATTCGGGCGCAGGTTTTATTTCCAGTATTATTGGCGTTGGAGGAGGAGTTGGGGTTGGAGGAGGAGTTGGAATAGTGTCTTGCAGAACAACAGTTAAAGGCTGGGGTTTTACTCTTCTTTTTACCACTCTGTTAGTTTCTTTAGTCAACTTAATGTCTAACGGTTCAGCAGATGGCGTCACGGAATGTGTAACAGTCTCTTGTTTTTGTGGGGTCTCCTGCCTTGTTGTTTTTGTTACCGGCTCATGTTTGGGTATAAAACTAAAAGCCGTAAAAATGGTGATGCTTGTCAGTAATACTAATTTTTCCATAAAACTTAATTTATTGTTTTCGCTGGTCAGCATTCGTCTGACCCTGTTTAATAAATGCATTTTGTTTCCAGCCAATGTCATCGCGAAAGAAGTTGTTGTCTGGCGCTCATGAAATGATACCAGGGCTTCCAGGTAACTGTTTTTTGATACCGTATTATCCATCACGATATCATCACAGCAAGCCTCTCTTTCTTCTCTTATCCGTGATGAGATCCAGGTGATGGCCGGGTTAAAAAAGAATATGTTCTCTATAAAACTTTGCAGGAGGTTTATAATATAGTCGCTGCGCCGGATATGTGCCAGTTCATGCAAAAGGATCGCTTCCGCCTGTTCGGGAGTAAGATTGGTGAGCATTCCCAGGGGCACCAGTATAACCGGTTTAAAATAACCTATGACTGCAGGCACTTTTACCAGTTCTGATTCCATCAGCTTAACAGTCTGGGTAATGCCGATGGACAGGGCCAGGTCTTTTATCTTTCTTTGCCATCCTTGAGCCGGCTCATTTGTTCTTTTATACGTGCAATGATAGGTATAGTGAGGACCGGTCAGCAGCTTTGTACATTTCAAAATTAAAATAGCCAACCAGGTAAGAATTAACCAGGAAGCATTTTCATCTAGAAAAACAGTAACCCTGTCGAGCAGATCAGCCGATTCTTCGTTACTGATCAAATTATTTACAATAAGGCCGGCTTCCCCATCAACATGCAATTGCCCGGCTAATGCCAATGAATTATTTCTTGCAGAAGATTGTTGTTGAAAAAAAGTAATGGTCACCGTCAGCAAAAAAAGAATGAACACGGTACCAAGCAGGTTGTATCGCAGCCTGGCAGACGACCGTTTTGTATAATGGATGATTGCAGCGGCAATAGCGGCAGCTATGAGCCCCTGCCATAAGGAATGGATAAAGGTCCAGCTAATATCACGGATCGTTGCATCCGCCAGCCATTGATTGATAAAAAGAGAGAACATAAAAAGTAGTTGATTTATTTCTGTTGATCCATCTTCTTCAACAATTCCCGTATTGCTTCTATTTCTTTCTTAGAGATTTTTTTATTGCCGATCAATTGCATCATCAGGCTGCTGGCAGAACCGCTGTATAATGTATCCACGAAACGGTCCAGCAATGCGCCTTTTGTTTTTGTTTCTTCTGCCGCCGGCCTGTACACATGTTTCATCTGGCTGTCATCCCTGTGAAGAAGGCCCTTATCCAACATGATCTGCATGAGTTTAAGTGTAGAGGTATAGTTCACTTCCCTTTTTTGTTCATTGAGCTTTTCATTTACCACCCGTACAGTGGAGGGGCCGTATTGCCAAAGCACCTGAAGTATCTCCAGTTCTGATTTGGTAGGTTCGGGGTTGTTTGTATTTTTCTCTTTCATTTCACTAAGGTAGGAAATATTTCGTACGAAACAACTTTTATGTCAAAAATCTTTTTGCCGGAACAAATTGTAATCTTTATTGCTATTCTTTCTCTCCAACGGCCTAAACTGGTTTCTAACATGGTAACAGGGAGGGGTTTGTATTCTTGATATAAGAAGATCTTTTAAATACGGAACCACCAGCCTGCCTACGCTAAAGCTTACACTTGCGCCAAAGCTTCACCTAGGCGCAGGCAGGCGATGAAGGGTTTAAAAATAGACAGGGGATTTCTTACTTAGATCCTGCCTCCTTATTCTTAAGTTGTACTTAAAACGAGATCGGACATATAGTCCGGCACAAACAAAAAGAATGACCACCTGTGATTCCGTGTTAAAACAAACTTTAAAGAAAAAGGCAACCTATTTCTGCAGAGAGATACGGAGAACTTCAGTACATGAAAATATATATTGACCAATACCTTTATTTTCTATACAGAATCAGGCTCTTACTTCAGGAAATCCCCTAACTTCCTGTCATGAAAAAACTAGGGCTTATCTTATTTCCTCTTGCAGGCATTGCAAGCATCATTTTGTTTTCTTTTAATCGTACGCAAATGGCACAAAAAGCACACATGAACCACCTGGCCATCTATGTGCAGGACCTACAAAGAAGTACCGCATTTTACCAGCATATCATTGGGCTTGACACTATTCCCGAGCCATTTCATGATGGCCGTCACACCTGGTTCAGCCTGGGCAATAAGAGTCACCTGCATGTTATTTCCGGCGCCACGGCAGATCTCCCTCATGAGAAGAATAATCATCTTTGTTTTTCTGTAAATGCAGTGGATGAGTTCATTAAGGTGCTCGATAAGAATAATATTGAATATGAGAACTGGGCCGGGCAGAAAAAAAGCGTGACACTGCGGGTAGACGGCATCCGTCAGATCTGGTTCAGAGACCCAGACGGGTACTGGATCGAGATCAATGACGCCAGGGATTAGACCTCCGTTATTAGGGAGCAAGACCCTATCTTTGCAGCCCTTAATTTTTTACGATGAAATTTTACAACTTACTCATAAAATACCGGCTCTGGATCGGGATCATCCTGATCTTGCTGGGAGTTTATGTGAATTATGCCGGCGGTTTCTGGCCTGCATTTCCTCTTTATTTCATAGGTGTTATCCTTATCGCAGGACATTTCTTTTTCGGCCCTCTCCGCCTTATCCAGTCTTATATGGAAAACGGGGATATGGACGGCGCTGAAAAAATACTGGCTTCCATACAGTTCCCCAACCTGCTTTACAAACCCATCCGTTCCGTTTATTATACCCTGAAAGGCAATATCGCCATGATGAAACAGGATTTTGACGGCGCTGAGAAAAATATGAAAAAAGGCCTGGACCTGGGAATGCCGGTGAAAGAAGCCGAGGGGGCCAGTATGTTGCAAATGGGCATGATCGCCATGCAAAAAAACGATCTCAAACAAGCCGAAAGTTATATCCGTGGCGCTATCCGCAAGGGTTTACCTGATAAAGAAAATGAAGCGGCAGCTTATTTACAGATGTGCAGCATCATGATGAACAAAAGAGAGTTTCGAGCTTCAAAGGATTTTTTCAGGAAAGCAAAAGCCCTGAAACCGACCACTCCGCAAATAGTTGACCAGATCAAACAGATTGAAAAGTATATCTCGCGCATGCCGGGATAAGAAAATAATAAATCAGCAACGCAAACGGCTCACTATTTCTAGTGAGCCGTTTGTATTTTACTCAACTCCTTAGTTCAGCTTCTCAAAGTGAGCGTCCAGTTTTTTCGCTTTCTTATAATAATCTAATATAAGTACCTGTCCCTGTTTGCCCGGCAATACGGATGAACTGCTGGCCTCTGATTTTGTGTTCAACCGGTCAGTCGTTATTTTTCCTTCATTGACGGTGATGGAATTGAATGTACTTCCTTTATAATCCTTACCTTTTACATAGTCCTTATAACAAACGGTGAATGAAGTGTTGTCTTTATTTACCTGTGTATAAGCATAGTCAAATCCACCATACGCGTATTTCAATAACTTACCCATTGCAGGCGCGCTCATAAATTCTGCCCCGCCCGGCAGTTCCTCAGTATTGGAGTTTTTCTCATATACTTTCGCATTCTTCACATTAAAGTTTTTATCAAACTGGATTAATAGCATATTCGTCACTTTTACTTTTACCGCACTTAGCCCGCCTCCACCACGTCCTGCTACCTTACTTAAAATACCCAGGGCGCTGGCTACTTTTTTATACCCTTCTCCAACAGCAAAAACATTGCCATCGGCAGTTTGTATAATGCTATGCACATACATATACCCAAAATCATCGATCTTTCCTTTTGAGCTTACATCGAGGTACTTACCTAATTCAAGCCCCCATCCGCAATACTTTTCGCTAACTATAGTTCCTTTTTCATCAACCCCCATAAACGCAAAGCCCAATGATTTATCTTTCATAACATTTCCATTGAGATCAAAGTATTCGCCAAAAATAATTGCTTTGCCATCGTTAAGGAGTGACATGCTTGCAGGATAAAATTTGTACTTTGTATTATCCGTTGGCTTTTCAAATACCTGCTTGCCCGATTCGAGGTTCAGTCCCAATAAAACAGATTCCGGTTTGCTGTCCATTACGCTTCCGTACTTTAACACTTCGAGAAAAACCACCCCATTATAGGTACCCAGGTAATCCGCGATGAATCTTTTTGCTCCTTCGGTAGGCACATACGTCCATTGTTTGCGCTTTTCTGAGGAAAAGAAGTCGATTTGAAAGGTATAGTCCTTGTCTTCACGGCTGGGCATATTGGAAATAAACCCTTTTCCCTCTATCGGGTAAAGCCCTTTATATTGCTGATCGTCATCATCGTTTGCGGCGAGATAACTCATTTCCAGGTATCTCTTTTCTTTCTTTGTCAACTCACGGTTATAAGAAAATTTCTTTTTCCCATCCGTGCCATACACCTGGTACTCAAAGGTCCTGGCGTC
Organism: uncultured Terrimonas sp.; assembly: GCA_964528095.1. Taxonomy (GTDB): domain Bacteria; phylum Bacteroidota; class Bacteroidia; order Chitinophagales; family Chitinophagaceae; genus CAZGSG01. The sequence continues at coordinate 24,284 of CAZGSG010000001.1, read as the reverse complement.
TTCATTATAAAAAAGGAATATCAGGTCTGTGCCATTAAAAGAAGATTCGAGTATGGAAATATCCTTCGAATCCTGGAATTTAATATCCTTGATCTTTTTTAGATTATTATCAGTGATCTGTAATGTATATTCATTCGTCCTTTTATCGATCTTATCACTTACATAAAAAAAGTAATACCCTTTTACTTCCGATCCTTCTTTGATTGCCCCTGTATTGCGAAGCGTTACTTTATACACGTTCTCGATTGAAAGATTTTGTGCCTCCAGGTAAAAAAGGTTCATTAAAATAAGCGTAGCGACAATTGCTAGTTTTCTCATACTGATATTAATTTAGTTTTTGTTTTTTTGAGTTGTATGCATTTCCTGGTCAAACCCGGGATAGCCTTTCATTAATGATTCATATTGTTTACAGAAATAATAATTCAGGTTTGCCAATTCGTCCAATCTAAGTCTGTCAAGCAACCTCAGCAATAAATTATAATCTTCCGGGAATCCTTTTGTTTCCATCTCCCTGGTTGTTCCCAATTTGTGATTTTTCTGTAACTCATACAGTTTGTTCAGGCTTCGCGCAACGGCATAAATGCCCCGTTGTTTCGTATGCTCGTCCTGCATTAACTGCAGGCTGTAATAAAGATTGCGGCTTAAATTGTCCTGGCGGTAACATTCTTCTTCAATCTCTATGCTGAAATCTTTCTTAAGTTGTTTAAATACCGGTTCGTTTACAATGAATTTTTTACCGCCTGTTACAACTGCCTGTATTGAATCAGTCAATAAAGCGATCCTTTTCGCACAATCAGGATGTGTTTTTAATGAATCTTTTTCTTTTTTGGAAGATGGGGTATCTGTTTCCTTAAGATCACTGAAAATGGACGTTTCGTTCTGTACCCATTTTTTTTTGAATAGATAGTCCGGAAAATCAAATAGCTGTTGCAATGCCAGCGGTTGGTATCGCAGGGAATCATCGATTTTATCCAGCAGCGCAAGGCAACTATTAATGGCATTACAGTCATATCCTGTTCTTTTCAAAAAATTAAATGCATACCTATCGGCAGCAGCTTCATTGTCGCGGCTATGTTTCCTGCTATTGAACATGACAGACTTCCCCAGCTGCTCCAGTTGTTTATTGGCGCCATATTCAGTTTTTGCCAGTCTTTTTAATTCAGACTGGTAGGCGGCGCTATTGACTGTTTCTACGTATTTCCTGATCGACTGAGGAGTATGCTGCAGGTAATAATGGGCCAGCTCATGACAAATTATAAAGATCAGTTCTGCTTCATTATCGAGAAAGACAACCAGCCCCGCATTGATGCCAATAGTGCCATCGCCCATACTAACTGCATTGGGCCACCAGTCTCTTAAAAAAACCACTCTTGCGTCTGTACCCTTCAATTCATTATTTGCATCGATAATCTTTTGTACCAGCGATTGCAGGTATTCATGCGCCGGTGAGGCTGTCACGACGCGGCTACTTTTCCATAGCGACCCTATTTCCGTAAACTGATCCTCGTATATTTTTTTATAGTCCCGCGCATATTCTTTTGCCAGGGAGGATACCAGCTCATTCTTCTTTTTCACCGATTCTTCATAATACCTGTTTTTAAGAAGACTATCATCTTTTGAAAATAAGGATACACCCTGTGAAAAGCAGGAAAAACACAGAAAAGAAAAGACCGGTAGTAGAAAATGGATTTTGCCTGTAGCCATGGTGTAAAGAAAAAATTTGCAGGCAAATAGCGTGTACCGTCGTTATTCGGTAGCTGGCAGGGAGCCCGGCCGAAAAATAGATAAAATAAGCGAGTAGGACAAATTACAGGCTATTTAATTCGCTGAAATGAAAGCTGGTATACGTAAATGTTATTTCCCCTTGTTCTCCTGCGAAAACCATTACATTTTTTTGTTCCCGGTTACTATCAAATAATTATCTTGTACATCCCTTCAACAATCTATATGAAAAAATTAGTTGCTTTAGCTACTTTCTTATCTTATTGTATCCTTGTGACAGCACAGACCGCCGGTAAGAGTGCCCCTTTACTGATCCCTCAACCGGTTAGCCTGGTAGCCGGTACGGGCGCTTTAACCCTGCCTGCCAATCTCAGTATCATTACGACAGCTAATAAGGAGTTGCAGGAAATTGCCGCGCAACTTTCAAAACGCATCAGCGCGGCCACGGGCAGACAGGCTACCGTGCAGCAGGCAACTGCTCCAAAACCAAAATCTATCTTCCTTTCTTTATCCGCAGATAAGTCTATTCCTGCAGAAGGATATAGATTAACTGTTACCAGTAACGGCATTACACTAACAGCAACAGCGCCTTCAGGAATATTTTACGGTGTACAAACGTTGCTTCAATTATTACCAAAAGAAATTGAAGGAAATAACGCGCAGAAAAATTTACAGTTGACAGTGCCGCTGGTCTCCATAACAGACTATCCCCGTTTTGGCTGGCGGGGTTTGATGCTCGATGTGTCCCGTCACTTTTTTACCAAAGCCGAAGTAAAGCGATATATTGATGATATGGTAAAGTATAAGTTCAACGTGCTGCACTGGCATCTTACAGATGACCAAGGCTGGCGCATTGAAATAAAAAGTTTGCCAAAGCTGACTTCAGTAGGTGCCTGGAGAGTGGATAAGACGGGTAGATTTGGAACCTTCTCTACTCCTGCTGCTGATGAACCACGCAATTACGGAGGCTTTTATACTCAGGAAGATATTAAAGAGATCGTAAAATATGCCAGCGAACGTTTTGTGAATATCCTGCCCGAGATCGACGTGCCCGGTCATAGCATGGCGGCGCTCGCTTCTTATCCCGAGTTGTCCTGCACGCCGGGAAACTATGTGGTCAATTCCGGTGAACAATTCATGATATGGCCTGGTGGCGGCCAGCACTTCTATGGACTGGTCGATAATTCGCTTTGTCCCGCCAATGAAAAAGTTTATGAGTTCATGGACAAGGTATTTACAGAAGTAGCGCAATTATTTCCTTTCCAGTATATCCATATGGGTGGCGATGAAACTGCACGTAATTTCTGGGAAAAAAGTGAGCAGATAAAAGCGCTGATGCAAAAAGAAAATATGAAAACGCTCGATGAGGTACAAAGTTATTTTGTAAAAAGAATGGAAAAGATCATCGAGTCGAAAGGAAAAAGGATGATCGGTTGGGATGAGATACTCCAGGGAGGGCTTGCTCCTAATGCAGCTGTTATGAGCTGGAGAGGAATGAAGGGCGGTATTGAGGCTGCGAAACAAGGCCATGCGGTTGTGATGACCCCTACAGATTTTGTTTACCTGGACTACATGCAAAGCGATGTAACAATGGAGCCTCCCGTATATGCGTCTCTCCGTTTTAAAAAAACCTACCAGTTTGAACCTGTACCGGAAGGTATAGATGCCTCACTGATCAAAGGAGGGCAGGGAAACCTGTGGACAGAGCAGATCTATAACTTTCGGCAGGTGCAATACATGACATGGCCGCGTGCGTTTGCAATTGCAGAGATTCTTTGGTCGCCGAAAACAAACAGAAACTGGAATAACTTTATACAAAGAGTGGAAGCACAGTTACCAAGACTGGATATAGCGAAGGTAAAATATGCGCCAAGTATGTATGATCCCGATATTAAAGCCATCAAAAAAGATTCTACGCGCCTGGTTATTGAGCTCACGCCCGAGATCGAAGGCATGAATATTCATTATAGCTTCGACAATTCTTCGCCGGACGAGTTTTATCCAATATACACAAAGCCCCTGCTTGTACCGGTAGATGCTATGAATATGAAGATAATCACATACAGAAGTGGAAAACCACTGGGCAGGCTGATCTCCATTCCGGTAACAGAATTAAAAAAGAGAGCTGGTATTAAATAAAAAATATGAATCGCATTGACCGAATTACGGCTATACTTATACAGCTTCAATCACGCAAAGTTGTAAAGGCGCAGGATATTGCAGACCGGTTCAATATCAGCCTGCGTACCGTATATCGCGATGTAAAAACACTGGAAGAAGGGGGTGTTCCGGTATTGGGGGAAGCCGGAGTTGGTTATTCCCTCATGGAAGGTTACAGGCTGCCCCCTGTCATGTTCACTAAGGAAGAAGCTACGGCTTTTCTTACTGCAGAAAAGATGATTGAAAAATTAACCGACTCATCAACCGAAGAAAATTTTAAATCGGCTATGTATAAAATAAGGGCGGTACTGCGTTCTTCTGAAAAAGACTATCTCGAAACCCTGGATGATCATATCGAAGTATTAAAAAGCGTGGGCCAGCGCAACAGGAAACCCGCCATCGACTCTATACAGACGATCCTGAAAAGTATTGTAGGTAAGAATGTCTTATCCATCCGCTATTTTGCGCATCATAACCAACAGCAGTCGGAAAGAAATATCGAACCAATAGGTATTTTTCTACTTGAAAACTACTGGCATCTTATTGCTTATTGCCGGCTTCGCAAAGATTACCGGGATTTCCGTATTGATCGTATTAACAAGATACAGGTGACTGATCATGTTTTCCAGCAATCACATCCCACACTCAAGACCTACCTGAAACAGATGAGCAGGGAAAAAAATCTTGAAACGATTGTAATAAGAGTAAATAAATCGACTGCTAATTATCTCGATGACCAGAAGTATTATAATGGTTTTGTATCCCAACAGGAAGTAGACGATAAAATAGAAATGACATTTTTAGTTCCCTGCGATCAGGGTTTTGTCCGCTGGTTTCTTATGTATGGAGATTCTGCTACAATCGTCAGCCCTTATTCACTAAAAGAAAAAGTGAAGACCCTGCTGAAGGCGATAGGTGGAAATCTCAATTGATTTTAAATAGCAGGGGTTGTATATTCCCCGATAGTACCAACCCGATCAGCTTATCATAATATTCATCTGCTGGTCTTCCCATACTCCAAATAACTCCTCTATCCGTTTATACCGGTACGTGAATATCTGTCTCAGCTTTTTACGAATGAGTATTTTATTGGCCAGCACGCCGAGAAAACCAAACGGGTTCTCGTATTGAACAAGGTCCGTCATCTCAACACCTCCTGCTATTTCGTTGAAATGATGTTCGTGGTGCCATAGTTTGTAAGGCCCTTTGCGTTGTTCATCTATAAAAAAGACCTTGTCATGCACCGCTACGATCTCCGTTTTCCAGTAAAGGGGAATTCCAAAAAGCGGGCTTACTTTGTATTCGATGAGCTGGCCAGGAAATATCTTATCGGTATAATCAGTGGAAATGACCCTGAAATTCATATTACCGGGAGTGATCTCTTTCAGATTTTTCGCACTGGAAAAAAGATCCCAGACCTCCTGTAGCGAGGCAGGAATTTTTTGAACTGACCGGATCGTATATACTGCCATAATGCGGTGAATGAATTTTGAATTACCTTGTTCTTATAACTCCAGGAGAGGTCAAAAGTTTATAAAATGTCATTTAAAGAAGAAAGATTAGCAGGCAAATTCTCGGAAGAATACAATAAGCTGAATGAACAACAGCGAAAAGCGGTAGACATGATCGAAGGACCGGTGATGGTAATTGCCGGGCCGGGTACAGGTAAAACGCAGATCCTTGCTACCCGTATTGGCAAGATATTGCTCGATACGGACGCTTTACCGGATAATATCCTTTGCCTTACCTATACCGATGCGGGCGTGGTGGCCATGCGCAAAAGGCTATTACAATTCATCGGGCCTGATGCTTATAAGGTGAATATCTATACTTTTCATGCGTTCTGTAATGATGTAATACAGGAAAATCTCTCTCTTTTTGAAAAGACGGCACTGGATGCGATATCCGAATTGGAAAAAATAGAACTCTTCAAAGAACTCATCGATACATTGCCCAAACAACACCCGCTTAAAAGATACCGCGGTGATGTGTACTTTGAAATAAAAAACCTGCAATCCCTTTTTAGCAGTATGAAACGCGAAGGCTGGACGCCTGGCTATATAAGCGATAAGATAGACCTGTATCTTGCCGACCTGCCTACCCGCGATGAATTTATTTACAAAAGAAAGTACAAGGAGTTCAATGCGGGTGATCTGAAAAAAGATAAACTGGAAGAAGAAAAGGAAAAAATGGAAAAACTGAGAGCAGCGGTCAATGAGTTCGACCGCTTTCAGCAGTTGATGCGCAAAAAAAACCGTTATGATTTTGACGATATGATCAATTGGGTCATAAAAGCATTTGAAGACAACAAAAACCTGCTCTCCAATTACCAGGAACGTTTTCAATACATGCTCGTAGATGAATACCAGGATACCAGCGGTACACAGAACCGGCTGGTAGAATTATTGATCAGTTTCTGGGATAAACCCAATGTGTTTGTAGTAGGAGATGACGACCAGAGTATTTATCGATTCCAGGGAGCTAACGTGGAAAATATGCTCGATTTTGCCAATAACTATCAAAGTGATTTACTGACTGTAGTACTTACAAATAACTATCGTTCCGTACAACCTATACTGGATATTTCAAAAACACTGATCGACAACAACCAGGAAAGATTGGTGAAAAAAATAGAAGGATTAAGTAAAGAGCTGCTTTCTTCCAATGAGCGGCTGATTGCATTAAGTCACCAGCCTTTTATCAGGGAATATGAGACCCAACGCAATGAAATGATCGGTATAACACTGGCCGTGCAGGAGTTGATAAAAAACGATATTCAACCCGGGCGTATTGGCATCATTTACAAAGAGAATAAATACGGGGAAACACTGGCACAATATTTTAAATTACTGGATATCCCTGTTTACAGCAAGCGGCATCTTAATATTCTTGAACTGCCTTTCGCGCAAAAGATCATCCTGCTTTTAAGATACCTGGCAGCCGAACATGATATTCCCTATGGTGGGGATGAATTATTATTTGAATTGCTTCATTTCGACTGGTTCAATATACCAGCCTTACAAATAGCGAAGCTTTCTATTGAAGTGGCCGACCGTAAATTTGGAGAAAACAAAACCTCCCTTCGCCAGTTACTTACGGAAAAAGCCAACGCACCTGCAAAGGATTTATTCTCTCCCGTATTTAATGAGAACCTGAAATTAGCCGGCCAGAAAATAGAAGCGCTGATAAGTTATGTGCCCAACTGCACCCTTCAGCAATTATTCGCAAAAATTGTTAATGATCCTGAACATCCGCGGCACCCAAATCTGCTCAATCATATGATGCAGAGCAATGACAAACACTGGCAGTTACAGGTATTGACAGGGTTGTTTGATTTTATTAAGGATGAAACCCGGCGCAATCCCTTTATGGACCTGCAACAACTGGTGAATCTCATTGAACTAATGGAAAAAGAAGCCCTGCCCTTGCCACTCGTACAGGTGAGTGGTAGCGATAAAGGCGTTAACCTCATGACAGCACATGGATCGAAAGGACTTGAATTTGAATATGTATTTTTTGCGGGATGCAATGCCAGCTCATGGGAAAAGAAAAGAAAACCCGGCGGCGGTTATAGTTTTCCCGATACAATGTTCACTTCTTTAGGCAGCAAGTCAACACAGTCAAAACAGAATGATGAAGAAGAACTGCGGCGCCTGTTCTATGTGGCACTGACAAGAGCGGAACAGCACCTGTTTATTTCTTATGCTAAATACAAACCGGATGGTAAAGAACTGGAGCCATCCATATTCATAGCTGAAATACAGGAGCAGCATGCAGGATTGAAACCATTGCCGGTAATTATTGTGAAAGAAGAACAGGATTTTTTCAGCGCATTGGAATTCCAGGAAGCAAAACCGGAGATCGAAAAACTGGAAGAAGATATTATCAACCGGATGCTGGAAAAGTTTGCCATGAACGTGACAGCATTGAATAATTACCTGAAATGCCCGCTTGAATTTTATTTTAAAAACCTGATCCGCATTCCTTCTCCTAAAAACGAAGCTACAGAGTTTGGATCCTCCGTTCACTATGCATTGGAGAAGTTATTTGGCAAAATGCTGGGGCAGCCAGGTGAAACCGGCGGGAAAAATGAATTTCCTCCGAAGGCCGAGTTCATCAGTGATTTTGAATGGTACATGCACCGCCACCGGGAAAGTTTTACCAGGGAGCAGTTTGCGAGAAGGATCGAATACGGGCGTGAGGTACTGGCCAATTATTATGACAAGTATATTCTGCAATTCAATAAGATTGTAACGATTGAAAGAAATATCCGCAATGTGTTGCTGGAAGGTGTACCGTTGAAAGGCAAACTGGACAAACTGGAATTTGATGGCAAATCCGTGAATGTGGTCGATTACAAAACGGGCGATCCTGATAAAGCCATCATCAAATTGAAAGGGCCCAATGAAAAAGAGCCAAATGGTGGTGACTACTGGCGCCAGGCTGTTTTTTATAAGATCCTGGTGGATAACTATAAACAAAAGGACTGGAAGGTCATCAGTAGCGAATTTGATTTTATTGAACCCGATAAAAAGAAAAACTATCGCAAGGAAAAAGTGATCATTACCCCGGCCGATATCACCACCGTAACGCAGCAGGTGACCAGTGTATGGAAAAAAATCCAGGAACACGATTTTTATACAGGTTGTGGCAAGGAAGATTGCCATTGGTGCAATTTCGTGAAAACCAACAATCTTGCTGTCGCTTTGCATGAGGTAGAAGAGGAGGAAGAACAATAATTTCTGTGATGTAAGATTTACCGGATTATTAGCAAAACTTTGCCCACAATCGGCTTAAGTTTGCGGTTGTTTATGCTTATAAGAAATTTCATCGTCTTTATTGCACTTGGCTCCGTACTGCTGGCAGCTACTCTTGGAGGGCAGGGTTGCGCAACTATTGTACCTCCTTCAGGCGGTTTCAGGGATTCATTACCCCCCCAGCTTATTGATGTAAGACCAGGCGATTCAGCCAGAAATTTTAGTGAAAACAGGATCGTATTTTCCTTCCAGGAATATGTAGACCTGGACAATACCCAGCAAAATGTCATCGTATCTCCCATACCGAAGGTAATGCCGTTGATCTCCCGCAAGCTGAATGTCGTTACCGTTCGGTTAAAGGATTCACTGCAAGACAACACAACTTATACTATCAATTTTGGCAATACCATTAAGGATATAACAGAAGGCAATGTGCTGAAAAATTTCACCTATGTTTTTTCTACTGGTCCCGCTATTGACTCATTAGAACTAAGAGGTAAAGTATTACTGGCCGAAACAGGACAAATAGATACTACACTTACTGTAATGCTGCATCGTACCAGCAGGGATTCAGCGCTGATAAAAGAAAAGCCCAGATATATTGCCAAATTAGATGGAAAAGGGAATTTTCTGTTCCGTTTTCTTCCTGCTGATACGTTCTATCTCTATGCACTGGCTTCGCAGGGCAGTAGTTATACCTATACCAATCCCAATAAACAGTTATTTGCCTTTGCAGACTCTGCTGTGATTATTAAATCAGGCATTTCTCCAGTCACCTTATATGCATATGTTCCACCAGCAGTAGAAGAATCTTCGCGGCCGGCAACAAGTTCCGTTACAGGCAGGGGCGCAGGCACACCTGCAGACAGACGTCTGAAAGTACAAAGCAATCTTACCGAAGGAAAACAGAGCTTGCTGGACAATTTCGTTCTGAGCTTTGAAGCGCCGCTTAAAAGTTTTGATTCTGCCAAGGCAAGATTATCCTTCGATAGCAGTTACATTCCCGTAACCGGCTATAGCTGGCAATTGGACAGTACAAAAAGAAAGATTACACTTACTTATGCCTGGAAAGAAAATATCTCCTATCACCTGACGCTCGAAAAAGATTTCGCTATCGATTCACTCAACAGGCAATTGCTTAAAACAGATACACTCGATTTCAGATCAAGAGCGCTTACAGATTATGGTAAACTCGCTATCCGGTTCCGCAACCTGGATGTATCGAAAAATCCGGTACTGTTGCTTTACCAGTCAGATGTATTAAAAGGATCTTTTCCGCTTAGCTCTATTGATTTTTCCCAGGGCATGATACTTCCGGGTGAGTATGAACTGCGCATCCTGTATGATCAAAATAAAAATGGTAAGTGGGATCCGGGAATCTTTTTTACAAAAAGAAAACAGCCTGAACTGGTCCACCCTGTTCAACGAAAAATAACTGTACGCCCTAATTGGTCAAATGAGTTTGAGATCGATATAAATACTGCTACAGGTCCTAAATTACCCGATAATCAAAATGGTCAATCTACACCTTCCCGCAGCAATCCAGGTATCAGGCGACCTGGCGCGGGCGGACGACTATAATACCAGTAGTCATCTCAAAAATAAAATTTAATGGCGCGTGTCGAGCTGTCTGTTTTCAAGTGGTGGGAATACTCCTTTGCCCAATCCTGTATAAATAGCTAATTCTTCCTTCGCTCATTTCTCTGTTAGCTCCTTCGAAATCCCTCCTGAAATTCATGGCTACCAATTTATTTCAGAAACCCTCTGGTAAGGCTGGTCATTTAATGAAGAAATATTTTTGCGATAAGTTCCGATAAGATTTTATAATTAAGGGTTCCCAGAAAAAGGAACCCTTTTCGAAACCAACTGTTCTTGCTGCGAAAGCTTCTTCAGATACATGAACATGCTGTATGATCCATGTATCAAAAATATATTGCGCGTTATTTTATTCAGACATAGGTTTCTTCACATAGAGCATTACCGTCTCTCCTAATTCTATTTTTTTCTCTTTGCTATCCGGAAATCCCTCGCAATTGTAAATCCCCACCGGAACTGTCCCTTGCCCCATGACGTAGTCGTATGCGATATATACCTGTTCTCCAGGATTTCCGTTGCATTGGTAAAATTTAACTGGAACACATGGCCTTCCGTCAGGATCTCGATACCCAGGCCCAGTGCATCATAAAACTTAATGCCGCGTGTTTTAAAAAAGTCGATGGCACCCTGACTATGGAACGAATGCACATAGTCGACCAATAAACTGAACCGGCCTTTTACCGGTAATCTTGCTGCTCCACCCAAAGCAAACAGTGTATTATCATCACCGCTTACTACATAATTTCTGTTTACCATAGCCGGGCTTACCTGTAGGCTCACCTTCCCAAACTTACGTGCGATCAATAATTGCACTGTCTGACTAAGGCGGTCAGAGAATTTTCGGAATGAATTTTCCTGGTCGTCAAGCCTGCTTGCTTTCATTGTTGATACCACATTGTTCGCAAACAGGGTCATTGAAATCGGATGTTTAGGGTCGTTGTCAGCCTGTTGCAGTAAACGATATTTTAGTCCAAGTTCGTATTGTTGCTGTACCAGGCCGGCTCCCTTTGCCCTTGCAGCCAGCAGGTTCAGCTTCCGGCTAACCCCATATTGAAATCCGATCCTGACATCTGTTGCGTTGTCGAGCCCGTAGAAGTTTTTAATCCCTCCGTTATCGCCGCCAATATCACCGAAATTATGAGTTACTTTAAATTCAAGTATTCCCTTCAATACCGTTTCAACCGTATTGGTGCTGATGAGTTTGGGTGAAGAAAAAATCCAGGTATAAGATGGTTCTGTTTTTTTTTCTATCGCCTGCTCTTGCTTTATCATCGATGTATCCTGTGAAAAAGCCGTGAGACTTAAAAATATAAAAACAGATAGTATTGCCGCTCGCATAAATAAAAGTTAGTTTATGCAGAACTAACGGGTAAAAAGACGCCGGGGTTGCTTTAATAGAAAAAGCCCGGAAGTTTTCCGGGCTTTTTAGTCGTCCTGATATGATTTTACTATACCAGCAGGGTTTTAATTAGTTCATGTACTTTAACACCTCTTCGCTCATTGGGGTCACTTTGGGGCTAAATACTGTGATCAGTTGTCCTTTTTCATCGACCAGGAATTTTGTAAAGTTCCAGGTGATCGGGTCAGTCATCCCTTTTTTAGCTGCCTCTTCTACCAGGTATTTAAAAATAGGCGCGATATCATCCCCTTTCACAGACACTTTTTCTGCCATGGTAAATGTGACACCATAATTTTTTTTGCAAAATTCAGCGATCTCGGTATTGGTACCCGGCTCCTGTTGTCTGAAATTGTTTGCAGGAAAACCAATGATGACCAGCTTGTCTTTATAAGTATCATACAGTTTTTGCAATTCTGCGTACTGCGGGGTATATCCGCATTTGGAAGCTGTATTGACGATCATGATCTTTTTCCCTTTGAATTTTGAAAAATCGATCTCCCCCCCTTCCAATCCTGCTACTTTAAAATCATAGATGGATCCGCCGGTTAACGTAAAAGCGAGAACAAGACTCAGTATTAACGTTTTCATATTTTTTTATTATAATAGTTAAGTAATGAAGGGTAAAGGTATGATTGTTTGTTTTTCTTCTACAAAACCTTTTTGTCATTAACGACTTATTACAGAAAACATATTAATTCCGCGTAATAGGGATAGAAAAATAATATTCACTTAACAGCCTTTATACCTGCGTTTTATTGTTTCTCAAAACAGCCAAGATCCGGAAGACCAACAGGTCTTGTTTTACCATCCAGGTCAATATTAATCGCCGTAGCAACCCCTTTATTGATTGCCGGTGATAAATTCTTCGTCAGCCTGAAATCATAATAGTTCCTTGCCGCATTGATACTATCAAACTGCGGCGATTCATTAAGGGGCTGGACCAGGGAAGTAATATTTGCAGGCGTCGACTCCACCTTCCAGAGATTATTTACAAAATTTACGGTAAAAGCAGTACTTCCGGTTTTTGTGATCCTCACTTCATCTTTTACCCGCCCGCTTTCGCCCCAAAAAATACAGTTCCTGAAATTAGCATTCAGGGTTGCAGACTGGTTGTTGTACGTATTGGAAAGATCAAGCAGGGGCTCTTTCCGGTCAATAAAATTATTGGCATAACCCGTGACGGTACAATGGGTAAAATCATAGTTCCCTCCGCCCGATAATAAAAGGTTCTTCCCACAATTACTGATGAGACAGTTGGTAGCCCTGATAGATGAATTGATAGAAATGATACCCGCATCATATGAATTATCGATCACGCATTCGTTAAGTACCAGCTTGGGATTGGCAGAAACAGGCATTCCTTCAATACCTATTGCCTGGTAAGCGTTCCTGATATTTGTATAGTTCAGTATATTGTTTGTACTGCTGTTACTGAAATAAATTCCTGGCCATGCGGCGGGGTAATCCAGGTAGGGTTGATCTAAACGGTCTCCGCGAAACTCTACCCGGTCTATCGTATCCCTGGCGCCATTGGTATGCAATGTTCCGTCAACCACGAAAGGAGCATCTGCATGTATATATATCCTGCATCCTTTATTAATAGTTAGTGTGCGCCCCTGGTTCACATGCAGGTATCCCAGTATCACATACGGCAGATCATTATCCCATACCTGGTTGCTGGTGATCTCTTCATTGCGCAAAAAATGTGCATTGCGTCCCCAGGCTTCCATCTGTACAAGTCTGTCATTTCCATTAAAACTGATCTGTATACTATCCCTGATCAGGAATGGCAGATTGCCCGTTGCCGGATCCACCTTGACCTGCACAAATACATACAGGCTGTCATTGGCCTCCAGTTCAATATTATTTAATTCAGGACCTGGAGAGCCATCCACATTGATCTTATATGCGGAAGCCGTACCTCCCATCAGTTTTACAGAAGATAACCGGAGTTTACGATCATTCTCATTGAATATCTTAAACGTTTGGGTGATTGAACCTGTAGTAGTAAAAACGGTATCAAACTTCAGGGTATCTGCGGTAATACTGATCCTGGCATCACGGGATGTGATAAAAGATTCTTTCCGGCAGGAAAAGATGATCAGTAATAAGGATAACAGAACGGGGATGATGGTCTTCATTGCTATCAAAAATAAGGCTAAGAGGTGAAAGCGAGAAAATAGGGTAAAAGAGAATTCCTTTCTCAGTTTTTTTGATTTTGCGGGATCTTAATAAATGGAATGCTCCCTTATAGCGATATTCACTCTTATCCTCTTTTCTCGCTTTCAGCTCTGAGCTGTATGAGCAAGTACCGCAATACTCAACTGAACATTTCCCGCTTTCAACAGTTCATTTCCGCAGGCCTCGAGTGTGGCGCCGGTGGTCATTACGTCGTCAACAAGCAGAATATGCCTGCCTGTAATTTTTCCGGGGTCGGTAAGCGTAAACTTACCTTCCATATTTTTCCATCTTTCTACTCTTCCTTTTTTTGTCTGGGTTTCGGTGAACATGGGCCGGGTAATGATATCTTCACAAATCGGTATGTGCATGCACGCTGCCATACCCTGACATAATAAAGTAGACTGGTTATATCCGCGCTTCTTTTCTTTATCGGGAAACAAAGGCAGCGGGATCATGAGGTCGGCATCAAACCTGCCAGATCTTTTTATTGAATCACCCATCATCTCACCCAGCAGTATGCCTAATTCCTTATTCCGTTTATATTTAACCTGGTGAATAAGTTGCTGTAGTAAGGAGTCTTTGGTAAAATAATATTGAGCAGTAATATGCTTGAAGGAGAGGCGGCCATAGAATTTCTTAGCTACCGGGTTTTCTGCGTGCATTTCAAAATAGGTTAATGGCAATGCATCCACACATCGCATACACAGAGAATTTTCCCTGTTTAGCAGATCACTGCCGCAACCATCACATATATGCGGAAAAACAAGATGTAATAAAGATTCTTTTAACTCACGGATTCCTGGCATCTCCTCATCACTTTATCATGATAAGTTAAGCAATTTCCAGTAAAGTACTTTCAATTATACTAGCGCGGGCTGATTTTTTTAGACGTCTGTTCAAATAAGGTTTGATGAAACTTCCTGTATCCTGAACGTCTTAAACCGGTTGCACCATCAAAAAAGAAACTGGTACACTTCTTCTACCCTGCCCATGGTAATTACCTCAATATTGAATTTCTGTTTGGCCAGTCCTTTTTGATTATACCTTGATACGATGATCTTTTCAAAACCTAATTTTTCAGCTTCTGCAATACGTTGTTCTATCCGATTAACGGCTCTTATCTCGCCGCTAAGACCCACTTCACCCGAAAAACAAATCTGCTGCGGCAGGGCAACATCTTCATAAGAAGAAAGCAGTGCACAAAGTACCGCCAGGTCAATAGATGGATCTTCCACTTTCAATCCGCCCGCTATATTCAGAAATACATCCTTCACACCAAAATGAAAGCCGCCTCTTTTTTCAAGTACGGCAAGCAGTAATTGCAGACGGCGCAGATCGAAACCACTTACTGTTCGCTGGGGTGTACCATATACAGATTGGGTTACCAATGCCTGCACTTCTATAAGCAAGGGTCTTATTCCCTCTATGGTTGCCGCAATGGCAATACCGCTCAGCTGATCTTCTTTTTGTGTGATCAGAATCTCACTTGGGTTAAGCACAGGCTTCATGCCTTCATCCGTCATTTCATAAATACCCAGCTCTGCAGTACTGCCAAACCTGTTTTTCAATGTGCGAAGTATACGGTATGCATAATGCCGGTCACCTTCAAACTGTAATACGGTATCAACCATATGTTCCAGGATCTTTGGCCCTGCTATAGAACCTTCCTTGGTAATATGCCCGATAAGAAATACAGGCGTATTGGTTTCTTTGGCAAATCGCTGAAATTCGGCTGCGCTTTCTCTTATCTGTGAAACGGTACCCGGCGAAGAATCTATAAATGGAGTTTGCAAAGTCTGTATTGAGTCAACAATAATAAATTGCGGCTTCAATTTTTTTATTTCCTGGAAAATCGTTTGCGTAGAGGTTTCTGTAAGCAGGTAAAAATTCTCGTTCTTTAATTTCAACCGGTCCGCTCTCATCTTGATCTGCTGTTCGCTCTCCTCACCACTGATATAAAGTACTTTTATATCTTTTAATAAAAGCCCGATCTGTAAAAATAATGTTGACTTACCAATGCCCGGTTCTCCGGCTATCAATACAATACTTCCGGGAACAATACCACCACCCAATACCCTGTTCAGTTCTTTGTCAGTAGTTATAAGCCTGGTTTCTTCGGTACTTGTTATCTCGTTTAATGCAACGGTCTTACTTATTCTTTTTACTTCATTGTATTCTTTCCAGTCATTGCCTTTTACTGTTTCTTTTTGAATCAATTCTTCAACAAACGTATTCCATTGACCACATGAAGGACATTGTCCTACCCATTTCACACTTTCATATCCGCAGTTTTGACAGAAAAAAACCTTTTTTGCTTTACTCATGCGCTAAAGGTAAAGTATCAGCATTGTTGAATAAAAAAGATTGAAAGGAAACAAGATCAGTGATAAAAATTATAACCTGATAAGATCAACATCCATGTATAATAAAGAAGAGAAAAGAAGTAGAATAAACTCGTTGATTGTAAGGCTTTTTTAAAATGTAAAAGGGGTCAATCTTACGATAGACCCCCTTACTTACTAACCCATTAAATTCTATTGCTAAGTTACAATTCTGCATTACATTTCAAAATAATTTTTTGTCGCTGTGAATAACTTACCCGTCTGCAGAACCGGCTGTTCTTTGATAACAATAAATAATAATATAACACATAATCAATTAATTTATAGTAAGTTATATTGATTCTTTTTTCTTTTGATGTAGTGTAGTTCTACAACAAAAAATTAACATCCCAACGTTTAAAAGTGACAAAACGGCTGAATTTCAATCACTGATCTAAATGGTCGCAGATTTGTTATAATCACATAAAAAGAATAAAACTTTATACATTATGACATCAGGAATTATGATCGTTTCCATTATTTTTTTAGGGATCAGTATGCTTGTCTCTTTGGTGCTTAAAAGCAAGTTTACAAAGTACAGTAAAGTGCCCCTTTCCAACGGTTTGACGGGTAGAGAAATAGCTGAAAAAATGCTCCGGGAAAACGGCATTTATGACGTAAAAGTGACCTCCGTGGAGGGTTTTTTGTCCGATCATTACAATCCCGCCAATAAGACCGTAAACCTGAGTCCTGATGTATACAATGGGTCGAGCGTATCCGCCGCCGCCGTTGCCGCACACGAATGTGGACATGCGGTTCAGCACGCCACTTCCTATGCCCCCCTAAACCTGCGAAGCAAGCTGGTACCGGCTGTTCAGTTCAGTTCAATGCTTGTCAACTGGGTTTTGCTGGCTGGCGTCATCATGGCTTATTCCGGTAATCCAACCGTATTACTGATCGGGATCATTTTAATGGGAATTACCGTGGTCTTTTCCCTGATCACCCTCCCCGTGGAGTTTGATGCAAGTAAAAGGGCATTGGCCTGGCTGGACCATACCAATGTGACCAATAAAACCGAATATCCAATGGCTAAAGATGCCCTGAAATGGGCCGCTACTACCTATGTGGTCGCAGCGCTGGCAGCCGTTGTCACATTAATACAATATATAATGTTATACCTGGGTAGCAGGGACCGTAACTAGGGTGAATTTTTACCAGGCAAAGCGCTTCATTTACTGAAGCGCTTTTTTTTGCCCCAGGCTGAACAGCGTTCCTGTTTACAGCCCTTTTTAGTGGAACATTGCCGGTTTAGAGAAATGCCCTTTGAAAAGATCCATCCTGCTTAAATTGTGACACAAAAAATAATTCATGTACAGGAAATCTCTGTTGCTGATCAGTTGTTCTTTATTTACTATCCTCGCTATTGCCCAGTTAAAATCTCCTGAAGAGTTTTTAGGCTATAAGATTGGTAGCCGGTATACTCCTCATTGGCGAATAGTCAGCTATTACCAATATGTCGCCCAGGCATTACCCAATATCGTCAAACTGGAGCAGTACGGAGAAACCAATGAACACCGGCCTTTATTCCTGGCTTTTATATCCAGCACTGAGAATATCAGTAACCTGGAAAATATCCGGCTTAATAACCTGAGGCTGGCAAATATGGCAAAAGATAGAGCAGCTCCTATGGAGAATGCGCCCGCCATTGTCTGGTTAAGCTATAATGTGCATGGCAATGAAACATCGTCTTCAGAAGCCTTCTTGCTTACCCTTTTTGCATTGGCTGATCCCAATAATACACAAACGAAGGAGTGGTTGAAAAATACCGTGGTGCTGATCGATCCCTGTGTGAATCCCGACGGACGGGATCGTTATGTGAACTGGTTCAATTCAGTGGTGGGTACCGCTTATAATCCCAATCTTGATGCCCGTGAGCACCGCGAACCCTGGCCCGGCGGAAGATCTAATCATTACAACTTTGACCTGAACCGCGACTGGGCCTGGCAAACACAGGCTGAAAGCCAGCAGCGCATGGTCCAGTATAATAAATGGATGCCCCAGGTACATGTTGACTTCCACGAGCAAGGCATCAATCAACCTTATTATTTCGCGCCGGCCGCCCAACCTTATCATGAGGCGATCACACAATGGCAACGGGATTTCCAGGTTACCATTGGAAAAAACCATGCGAAGTATTTTGATAAGAATGGCTGGCTCTATTTTACCAAAGAAATATTTGACCTGTTCTATCCTTCTTACGGAGATACCTACCCAATTTATAATGGTGCTATAGGTATGACTTACGAACAAGGTGGCGGTGGCGGTAGTGGTTTAGGTGCCTACACAGACGAAGGCGATACGCTTACCTTATATGACCGGGCTATTCATCATTTTACTACTTCCTTAAGCACCATAGAAATCTCTTCACAAAACGCCGGATCACTGGTAAAAGAATTTCATAAATTCTTCAACACGGCAGTAAGCGGTACGATTGGTGAATACAAATCTTATGTAATAAAAAATATTCCTGCAGATGCGCAACGCATCAGGGCCCTGCTGACATTGCTTGATAAAAATAATATTCAATATGGTACAGGTGCTGGCAGCGGAAAAGGGTTTAATTATAACAATGGCCGGGATGAAGCTTTTACCGTCGCTACTGGCGATATAATAATAGGCTCCGCACAACCAAAAGCCACATTGGTAAAAGTACTTTTTGAACCACAATCGAGGCTCGTCGATTCAGCAACATATGATATTACCGCATGGGCACTGCCGTATGTATATGGATTGACGGCTTATGCAAGCAAACAGGCAATAGCCGCAACAAGCGGTAAAATACTGCCCGATCCTGTGCAGAACAATACACCAGATGCATATGGGTATGCGTTACGCTGGCAGGGTGTTTCTTCCGCCGCTGCTGTTGCTCAATTATTAAAAAAAGGAGTGCGGCTTCGTTTTTCCGAAGAACCCTTTGAAGTGAATGGGCAGTCTTATCCCCGTGGCTCTGTTATTATTCTAAAAAAAGGCAATGAGAGATTCGGAACTTCATTCTGGCCAGCTATTGCGAAGATCTGTGACGACAATAATATATCGCTTACAGCAGTAAGCACCGGCATGGTAGATAAGGGGTTTGACTTTGGCAGTTCAAAAGTACACCCGATGAAAGCGCGCAATATTGCCCTTCTTACCGGCGAAGGGGTAGGATCACTGTCTGCCGGAGAAATATGGCATTTTTTCGATAAAGAATTACAATATCCTGTTACACTGATCAATGCCAATGATTTTACCAGGGCTAAATGGAGTAATATTGATGTATTGATATTACCCGACGGTAATTATCGTTTTCTGAATGATAAGTCCTCCGCTGACCAATTTTACCAATGGATACAGGGCGGTGGTTCTGTAATAGCGATGGAAAATGCCGTGGCCCAGCTATCAAAACAGGAATGGAGCGAAATAAAGATCCGTAAGAACGATGATGACAAGGATACAAGCGATAAAAAAAATCCCTATGCGTCATTGCGCTTTTTCGAAAACCGCGATAAAGAAGATATCCCGGGCTCAACGCCCGGATCTATATTAAGAGTAGATACTGATAATTCTCATCCTCTCATGTATGGCTATCCTTCTTATTATTACACATTAAAAATGGATAACACCATCTATGACTTTATGAAAAAAGGCGGATGGAATGCAGGTGTCATAAAAAAAGATAACCAGTTATCTGGTTTCATTGGGTATAAACTGAAGAATAAACTTAAAGACGGCCTGGTATTCGGCGTACAGGATATAGGTCGTGGTACGGTTACTTATTTATCAGATGATGTACTCTTCCGCAATTTTTGGGAGAATGGAAAACTGATGTTTTGTAATGCGGTATTTATGGTAGGGCAGTAGAACATAAATTAAAATGTGGTCCTGAATTTAATCCGGGACCACATTTATAAATTTTCTCCTACTATTATTGTCTACAACTTTATCTCTTCGTCCTGTTTATCGAAGAACTTATATTCAGTAAGATGATAGTTGGTATCTCCTTCCAGTCTTGTCTTCTGTTTGAATTTCTTATTCCATTTCGACATTTTGCTGGACCATAACCATCCTTTGGTAAGGTATGCATACATGATCGGGTTAACAACGAGTTTAAGACCGCTGTGCTTATGTGTGATGAGATAATTGAGGTTCTTTTCTATATCATCTTCCAATAAGAGCGTAGAAGATATTTTGCCTGTTCCATTACAGCTTGGGCAGATCTCCTGCGTATTGATATTCATCTCCGGCTTCATTCTTTGCCGGGTTATCTGCATCAGTCCGAATTTGGAAATAGGCAATACCGCATGTTTTGCGCGATCGGGAGCCATGAATTCTTCCATTTTCTCCATCAGCTTGCGCTTATTCTCCGGCAGTTTCATGTCGATGAAATCGGCAACGATAATACCGCCAAGATCTCGAAGACGTAACTGGCGTGCAATTTCCTCCGCCGCTTCAAGGTTTGTTTCCAGGGCATTTTGTTCCTGGTTATTACTTACACTCTTATATCCGCTGTTGACATCAATTACATGCAGGGCTTCTGTATGCTCTATAATGAGATAGGCGCCACTGTTCAGGTTCACTGTTTTTCCAAAAGCCGATTTGATCTGCTTGGTAATACCAAATGAATCGAAGATGGGGGAACCATTCTGGTAAAAAGAAACGATCTCTTCCTTTTCAGGCGCGATCCGCTGGATATAATTTTTTGTGTCAGAATAAATAGACCGGTCATTGACCACGATCTTATTAAAATCCGCATTTAGCAGGTCACGAAGTATGCTATTGGTCTTTGTTTGTTCGCTCAGTACTTTGGCGGGAGGAGCAGCACCTTTCAGGTTTTTTTGAATGGTCTTCCACATTTCTACAAGTGCTGAAAGATCTTCATGCAATTCGGCCGTGTTCTTGCCTTCGGCAGCCGTTCTTACTATTACTCCAAAATTCTTTGGCTTGATGGCTTCCACTATCTTTTGCAACCTCTTCCGTTCTTCGGAAGAATGGATCTTTCTTGATACCGCAACTATATTGTTGAAGGGCGTGATCACCACAAATCTTCCCGGCAGGGAGATCTCGCAACTCAGGCGGGGGCCTTTTGCCGCGATGGGCTCTTTCAGGATCTGAACGAGTATGTTTGGTTTCCCGCTCAATACCTCGTTGATCTTTCCTGTTTTGATTATCTCAGGCTCTACTTCAAATTTTCCAAAGTCCATTCCATACTCATTCTTTTCCACCATACTCATGGCAGTGAATTTCAGTAAAGAACGGGCATAGGGACTAAGGTCCGTATAATGAAGAAAAGCATCTTTTTCAAAACCCACATCTACAAAAGCGGCGTTGAGGCCGGGAATCAGTTTTTTTACTTTTCCCAGGTAAAGGTCACCCACGGCAAACCTGGCATCGCTTTTTTCGCTATGCAGTTCCACCAGCTTTCTGTCTTCCAGCAAAGCAATTTCTACACCCTGGGGTGCAGCGTTAATGATAAGTTCTTTGTTCATTACAGCTTACATAATATGAATCAGCTTCGTGCTGTAAAACACTGGCTACCTGCGATCCGTACGTGAATGCCGGAAGGATATAGTTGCAGCTATGGGTGGGGTTGCAAACTTGTACGGCGGGAAACCAGTTAACCAAAAAAAGTCTTAAAAAAAGTTCAGAGTTCGGCGTTCCGGGTTCGAAGCTATTCTTCAAAAGAACCAGTGCCTTTTAACACTGTACCTCGAACCCTGAACTAAAGAACTATTTATTTCTTTTTTTGTGACGGTTCTTTCTTAGTCTTTTTTTACGCTTGTGCGTCGCAATCTTATGACGCTTTCTTTTCTTACCACAAGGCATACTCAAATAATTTTTTAATTCTTGTTTATAATAAGTTCAATAACTTTTATTTTCCCAGATCCTCTATTCTCTTTTCGATCGCTGTCCGGGCGTCAGGCCTTTTTACATGCAAAAGACTCTTTTTATACCAGTCGATTGCTGCTGCTTTCTTACCGGTACGCTCATACACATCCGCCAGCATAAGAATAGCTTCGATATTATCAGGATGAAGACTCAGAACCGTTTGTAAACGGCCGATCGCCTTATCATACTGCCCCGAAATCAATGAACCCTGAACCAGCATGAGCTGGGCGTAGGCATTCGTACTGTCTTTTTCAGTTACTTCCCTGATCTTCAAAATTCCTTCCATCGGATTAGATGAAATATTTCCAAACAGGTAGCAGGCGCCGAGTCCTACTTTAGCTGAATCATTGTCCGGGTTTATCTTCAAAGATCGTTCGAATAAGTCTTTGGCCTGCATTGCCTCCCACTTTCTCAGTGCTCCAATTTCCTCCTGCTGCATGTTATCCAAAAACAAACGGGCAGCAGAGGTGAGGGTTTTTTCCGAATTTTCCAATCTTGCTGCTTCAGCTTCATACCAGGCATAGGCGGGGAAGAACCTTACTGAATCTCCCCAGAAGTGTGATAACTGGTGATAGACCTTCAATTGCTGGGCTTTTACATCACCCCTGGTGATAGAATTCTCCAATAAGGCCAGGCGGGTGGTTTGCTCCGTAGTAAGCTGTTTCTTAACGGTCTGCAGGATTGTATCGATGGTAATAACAGCTTCTTCCGCCTCATGGTCGTGGCCATCTCCTTCCGTGTGCTGGTGAGTGTCGGCAACAGGTGGAATATTTTTTTTATTCGGCGTTGTTCTGCCAAAACTATATATCGCTGCCACCAGTAAAACGGCCGCAGCTATTGTAACTATTTGAGGTTTCTTCACGATTATCCTGTTTTGGCTGCAAAGTTAACCCCGATTTGTGTAAATACAGGACTGCCCGGCATTTATGGTTAAATAAAACATTGCCCCGGTACGCGACATTTTAAAATTGCGGTTAATACCTGGATAGGCATATCTGTCGAATTGAACGATTTGCAGGAGAATATATAAAAGTATAAGATGAGTTACGCGAGATCACTGATATGACGCATAGATATGACCATGCATACTCTTTTACCCAATAAAATAAAAGTAGGATAAATAACCAGGATCAGTTTCCAGATCGGCCAGGCTTATGCATCTGAATCCTCGCCTGGGCCCGCGTCAGGCTTTACTTCCTTCAGTTTCTTTACTTCAGCTACAAACTCTTTAGCTGGTTTAAAAGCAGGGATATAATGCTCAGGGATATGAACGGCAATATTCTTCTTAATATTACGGCCGATCTTTGCAGCTCTTTTTTTGGTAATAAAACTTCCAAACCCCCGGATATATATATTTTCCCCAGCGGCAAGGGTATCCTTTACCTCTTTAAACATTGTTTCTAATGTAACCAGTACGTCCACTTTGGGAATTCCCGTCTTTTCGGATATCTGGTTAACGAGATCGGCTTTTCTCATTTTTTCAGGGATTTAAGTGGTTTAAGAATGCCAATTTAGAACAAAATAATATGATTGTCAACAGGATAGGCATTTTTTTTATAACAATTTGGGCCAGGAATTATAAAATTGACAGATATTGATGCCCGAATCGGGAAAAAATCATTCACAGATTTATCAAAAAAATCAACAAAACAGGGGTATTGTGAGCCTTGAGTACGTATGTATTCGTACCATTCTTGCTGATCTTCCTGACAGTATGGCGAACTAAATAAAATGAAACAAAGTATACCACAGCCGGTCAAAAAAATATTCCCAAAACTCCTTTTAAAATGGAATACAGAGCAGAATAAAAGAGAAATGCCCTGGAAAGGCGAAAAAGACCCTTATAAGATCTGGTTGAGTGAGATCATTCTTCAGCAAACAAGGGTTGACCAGGGAATGAATTATTATCATCGTTTTATTGATACTTTTCCCAATATCCATCAATTGGCCAATGCGAGCGATACTGTTGTATTTAAACTATGGGAAGGCCTGGGTTATTATTCTCGTTGCAGAAATCGTCTTGCAACTGCCCGCTATATTTCAAAGGAATTAGCGGGTCGTTTTCCTGATCAATATGAAGACATTAAAGCATTAAAAGGCATCGGCCCCTATACAGCTTCGGCTATTTCTTCTTTTGCTTTTAATTTACCATATGCTGTAGTTGATGGAAATGTTTTTCGGGTATTGTCACGCTTCTTTGGCATTTCTATTCCTTCTGATTCC